>JANPLJ010000118.1:0-11195 GCA_031426475.1 Pirellulaceae bacterium
CCACATGCACACAGCCTTCCAGGTGGAATCGAACCGAGTTGTTGCGAAAACCCTCCGAAACCTCCTGGACGCTGGGAGTTGATCCCTGTTCCTGCAAGTGCCATGGCACCTAGCACGTCGAGATCGTAGTCACGCGGAATCGGGAATTCTCCGGCCTGGAGGAGACCTCCGGTGTAGAAGATTTCAGCATCACGCGTATCGATGTAAACCACATCGCCATCTTTTAGGATGATATCCTCTGGCCGGAAAGTCGGTGTTACGCCGGCTGGCATCCGAAGCGGAATCTTGACGATCGAGGGGTCGTCGGGCAAAGGCGGTGGACAACCGCATGGGTCTGGATTGCAGTAATACTGAGCATAAAAGTTGCGTACGAATTCGTCTCGAGCTTTTTGATTTTTGCTGCTCGCTCGCAGAATTCTCACTTCGTTCTTGGCGTTTAAGCCGGGAAGACCACCGGTTTCCATGAGAGCATGAAGCACGTCATTCTGATAGGCCTTTAGCTTAAGTACTCTTCCGGCAGCGCTTTCGTCACCAGCGCGGAGATACCTTCCTCCCCCTGCTGCACCACCGCCAACTCCCCCGACGTCTTGGCGAATCACCACGACGTTCACCGTTCGTTCCTGGATAATGGTCACGATTGGCGTCAGCACTCGAGCGCCGTCTTCACGAAGAATTTTAGCATCGAGATAAGCTTTTCGAACAAGCTCCCGCACTTGCTCGATACTCAAGCCTTGCACGTCGAGTGGCTTGATAAGGGGCAATGCGATGGTGCCGTCTTCTTGCACTGCGATCGGATAACCGAGAGAGGGCGGCAACGTGCTGTCTTGGGCCGGAAAGTTGACGGGGGGCGGCGTTGGGGGCTGGTCTGGCGGAGTGAAAGGCAAAATGCCTTCGATGTAGACACCGAGAATGTCGCCGCTGTCGAGCAAGTATTTCCGTGGAGGTTCTTGGCCGAGTCGCGATACGTCGATCGGGACCAAGTTGGACTTGGGTTCGGCAAAGAATTGGGGGGGAAGCCGACGCGCGGGTATACCGCTGATCGGGTTGGTCAGGGCGGTACACCCAGATCCCATTGAGGCGAGTGCGAGCAACCCTGTTGCGGCCATCGTTCGTTTTGCGTGGCTAACGACTGCACTTGAGTGCCCAACGTTCTCTGTTAGCAAGCGTGCAAGACGCGAATACCATCCGTGGCTTTTCATACTTTCCCTCACTCCCAAGTGGGGTTCGATAGTCAAAATAAATGTTCAGAATACGTTAAGGTTTTGGGGAGCCCGGGACACACGCTTCAGCGATATCATGTGGGCAGATTTCTACTTCTTACTTCTTGATCAACTGTCCTTGCTCAGATGGCGCTTCTTCGAACCGTGGAGCGCCCTCCGAGATGAGCGTTTGCGGAGGGTTTGCACCACCGTTGGCCTTGAGTTTGGCCGCATAGAGTGAAGCAGGTGGCTGGGCTTCCGGCATCGGATACATGCCGACGCTTTGCCCGACTCCCATCATTCCCTGTTGCTCAAAATTCTTCTGAACGTTATTGGAGGTTTGGATTTGAGTCCAACCTCCGATCCCATCTTCTTCTGCCGCGCGAGCTCCATGCGGGAATCCTGCGTACCAGGCCGCGACTTTTTCCTGGCCCTCGGCCGATTGGTATTTCCATCCCCAATATTGACGTGGTGGAAATGCTGGATTGCAGCCTTCGCCGCCATCGGTGACGGTGGCGTAGCCGGCTCGGAAGCCTTCACAGAATTCGTGGAGTTGCTTTTCCTTACAAAACTGAAGCTTTCGATTGTGCCAGGCCTTGTTGGCCCAGGCTTCATTTCGATATTTCATCATCGTTTCGTTCCACATTCCGCTATAATTCCACGTATTTTTGGCCCCATTGAGCCCGGTGCATCCGCTGATCGCACAGACCGTCGTTGCCAGAAGCGCGGTCAGCAACCATGTATGGCTTCGGCTGAGCCGTTGCACCGCCGCTGGGCGGTATCGTGTACACTTGAGAAATAATCGGTAACCCATAAGGTACCCCCAAATAATCGAAGACTTACATGTCGCGATCCACGATGGAACCACGCTCAGCGAACCAGGCGCACTAGGTTGTCGAACAATCGACTCACCCAAATTCAAGTATCGCCATTTGGGGCGGGGAGTATTTAACGATTATTTCGGTTCTGCCTACAATAACGAAGGTTCCGGACATACCAAATGTAGTAGCGCTCGATCGAACAAGATTGAGCTAGCACGGCGATCGCGACCAAAACGATCTCGGTATAGTCAAGTTGGTAAGCTAGGATAATTGCAGCTTGGAGCGGATCCGCTTTTCGCGACGGCATACGGAGAACTGAATTGTGGAACTTCAACACACCACCCCAAAACGCTCGAGGCGATCTTCGAAGCAGCCTGTTCGGCCGACCATAGGCTGGACGCCGCTGGAGCTTGCGCGTTTTGGTAGTATTGCCTTAGTCGCTGCGGGGCCGTGGTACTACGCCAGCGCCCCTTGGCTATCCCAGTATTGGATGGTCTGGGCCGCTCTTTCGCTTGCCGTATTGATGGCTGGCGAACTCGCCCGTCGAATTTGGCTGAAGCAAGATACCAGCCGCGTCATGTTTCCATCGCTATCGGTCGTCTTCTTGTGTCTGGCAGCTTATGGATGGGGACAATCGATTCCGTTCTTCAGCGTAGATTCCTCGGGAGGTCGCGCTCCAGCGAGTGTCGAGCTTCAACGATGGTTTCTTGGGACTTCCAACCCCGATTTGGATGCAAAATTTCAGACGACGGCGAACGTTCCTGCTTCAACAACAGATATACCTGAAAGCGAGGCTTGGGCCGCCGAAGCAAAGCTTGCCTTGAGTGTCGAGCCGTTGCATACGCGGGCGGCTGTTGGTGGACTCGCGGTCGTGGCACTGATGATTTGGATCGGTGCGACAGCCTTTCAAACACGGTATTCACAATTGGCCTTGATGATCTTCATGTCGATAATGGGGGTCATTTTCGGTCTCATCGGAATTGCACATGTCTTGTCATGGGAGCGGGTCAACTGGCTGGGACTGGATTCGAGCCAGTCGTTTGCGACATTCGTATCGCGAAACACCGCCGGGGGCTTTCTCAACTTGTGTTTGGCCGGTTCCATTGGATTGGCGGCATGGGCCTTCAAACAACCCAGGGACAAAGAGCATCGCTACTCGTACGGGGCGGAGAGTCCCGGTCTAAGAATACTTCATTCCATTGAAGACATCGTTGCCCAGCTGACCACGATGCAAATAAGTTCCCTTCTGGCGACGTCCTTTATTCTGATCGGCGTTTTTTGTACTGGATCGCGCGGCGCGGCAATCAGTGCGATCGTGGCCAGCAGCGTAGCCTTGCTCTTGAGCCAAAACAAGAAAAACAAAGTAGGTGTTTGGGCTTTTGCGTTGTTCGTAGTTGCGATCGGTTTGACTGGGCTTTACGTATTTGAGCTCGACGAACGAATTACCACTCGCTTCTCGGAGCTCACGAGTGCAAGCACGTTGGAAAAGGACAGTCACGTTGGACGACTTTACATATGGTCCGTCGCTCTCAAGGCATTTTCTTACTACGGTATATTTGGAAGTGGCCTCGGAACGTTTCATTTCGCTCATTTGCCATTTCAGGATCCGACAGTAGGATCTGGTTGGTATTACCATGCTGAGAGCCTGTATGCTCAGGCACTTGTTGAATTAGGATGGCCAGGTGCAATCGCTATTGTGGCGATTTTCGTGATGTGCTTCCGATCGATTCAAAAACTGGGAGCATCGCAGCCCGTCATCGTCACCAGCAACTCCAAATCCAAGAATGGAGCCGACCAGCACCACGCAATTTTCCTGGTCGGATTGACGCTCGCTATCGGGCAGGCCGTCCACTCGATTTTTGACTTTGCGCTAATTGTTCCCGCCGTGTTTGTTCCAGCGGGCTTGTTGTTCGGTATGGTTTACGGTGCGGCAAGGAACAAGTCCCGCCTTGAATCCAGTGCTGTTGAAAGCGCTCCAGGCAATGAGTCACAAAGTGTCCGCAGTCATCGCCTGCCCAAGGTCGAAGGATCTCGGTTTTCGAATTTGCGGGAACCAGAGCCTCAAGTCGTTCCGACGGCAAATCGTTCTTGGACGAAAGAAACATCTTGGATGCTGGTGGGAAGTCTAGGGCTACTGTTGTTCCTTGGGAGCAGTTTACGACCCATTGACGCGATGTCTCGCGTCGATGAAATGAATCGATGGCTTCAAGACCAATCCAAGGTGAATCGGGCCTCGCGTATCGGTAGCCCAAGTGCATTTCTGGCAGGTCTTTGGGGGAAACCGAGCATCTCGATTTTTCAAGTTCCAGATGCCCTTCGGATTCTTGGCGAAAGTGTTCTCTACGAATTCCGATCGCAAAAAATGGATCAAGCCCAGTCCGAATCGAAAGAGAAAAAGTCCGTCAACTGGGAGACAACGTCGCCCCTCATTTTGCGACTGGCTGCCTTCGAAGAAGAATCGGAGGCGAGATCTAAGGGGGCGAATCGCGATGCATTCAACAAATCTGCCGAGCTAGAAACGTTGATGGGCGGTTCAAAGCAGACCGCTCGTTGGAATAAGGCTCGCGAGCTGATTGAACGAGCGCATCTGCAAAGCCCCCTCGATTGGCGTCTCGTATGGGGGCGACTGTTGCTCGATCGTGATCTGAATATTGCAGAATGGAACGGGTGGTTTGATCGAAGCATGCTGGTATCAAGGCATCGACCCGATACACTCTTTCAAATTGGGGTTTTGGCATGGCAGGCAGCGAAGGATCGAGAGCATGTCTATCCGCTCTGGACTACAGCGTTGAAGTTGTCGCCTGCGCTGGCTCCCAGTGCAGCCACAATCATTGCGATGACCACCCCCGATAGCGAGGTGCCGGTAGAGATCCTACCTCCGAGTCCCCAGTACCTTGGCGACTGTGTGCGAAGTCCGTTCACCGAAACACAATTTCCGATTACCAACGACAAAATCTGGAAAAAAATTGGGGAGTCGGCGTTGGAGCTCAGTCTGAATGATCCTAACCGATACAACTGGCTCGCTGCTACAGCTGCTCATTTTGGTGACACGGAAAAAGAATTGGAGTATCTTGGCGAAATGGTCAACCGAAACTCCATGAATAAACAATTGAGAATGCAATTTGCGGATCGTCTTGCCACGGTTGGCCGTTTCGAAGCAGCCATTGAGCACGCGGAAATTTGCCGCTCGATGGCCCCAGATGACCCACAAATCGAAGCATCGCTCAAACGCCTGAAATCGCTTGAATCCGATGCAAAGAAGCGAGAATAATGAAATGTTCGATAATCCATAATTTTGTTGTTAGACGAAGTTGCTGCTATTGATGTAGAATACTGGCCGCACAGTCTCCGATCACCTTATTTAATTAATTGTTGGGTCTTCTCATGAGTTATCCGCAACAGTCCTACCAAGCCATGGAGATGCAGGCACCGGGGCAACAGCCCGGCAATCAATCCCCCGATCTTCTCGCGATGATCTGGAGGTGGAAGTGGCTTCCCGTTTTAGGAGGGTTACTCGGCTTAGCCGTTGGTTTATTAGTATGGGTCCAGATGCCGCCTCAGTTTCTGGCTTTTGCTAGGATTCAAGTCGTAACACCGCGCGGGACCGACTTGCCTTTCTCAAATTTGGACGACGGCAGCAGCATGATCACTGGCCGTGCGGATGACGTCGTCATTCTTCAGAGCTCCAGCGTGATAAAGAATGCGATCGAAATCGGCCGCCTGGATTCCAACCCGAAACTGGAACATGTTCGGGGGGACGAGCTGATGAGATGGTTACGCCATAAAAAACGCTTAACGGTTCGACCAGGCACGAAGGAATTATCAACCAGTATCGTCGAGGTGACGTTTCGTTGTGAAGATGCGGAACTAGCCGCCGAGGTTGTCCAGTCGCTCGTGACTGGCTACGAACAGTTCATCGGACACGAGGCCAATGTGCTGAGTCGTGATGTGCTTGAGAAACTTGCAAAGTTCCAAGACGACTATGATAAGCGAGCAAAAATTGCCCGAGAAGACTACCTTCGACTGAACAAGTCTACGCCGCTGATTCGCGTCGCAGACGGCGAGTTCAAGGATTTGGATACTGAACAGCTCCTTGCGGCTACCCAGAAACTTACGGAATTGAGGGGCAAGATGAGCAAGTATCAGACTGCAATGGACCAAGCAAAAGAAACCATTGCCCGCGATCCCAAGAGCCTCGAGTACGTGCTGAACCATCTTCAACGCTTAACCAACGACCAGATGGCGCTCCGAGAAGATCCGCTGACTCGGCAGTTAAAGCTGGATGGTCTTAAGAACTTCGCACGACCTTCTCAACAGATGAAGACCGAGAAACTGGAGCCGTTACTAGACAGAAGAAAAATGCTTCTTGCGAAATACGGCGAAAATCATTCGCTCGTTGCAGATCTCACACCGTTGATTGACAGCTACCAGGAACGCATCAGCGCTATGGAAGCACTTGAGCAAGAGTCGTACAGGGAGCGTAGCGAGATCTTGCAGTCCGTCAACGTCGAGGGACTCGATCCGTCTGACTATGTCAACAAGCTCCTTGGTTCGATGGACCAAGAGATAAGGGCTTTGCGACAAGAAATTCAAGATCTTGAGAGGCAAGCCTCCGGTTTTCAAAAGAGAAGTAAAGAGATTCAAGACACGATCGTTAATTTGAAGGTAATCGAAGACGAGATGGAGTCGATCGGTACAAGTGCAAGTGAGCTCAAGACGTCCCTGGAACGGCTCAATATGGGAACCGGCTATGGTAGTAAGACGATGAAACGCCTTGAGATACCGACACAAGGGGCTCCCGATGGACCGAGTCTGCTCAAATACCTCGGTCTTTCCGGATTCATTGGGGCATGTTTGTTTACATGTTTAGCCTATCTCTTGGAATTGGCCGATCGTTCGTATCGCGGTCCAGAAGAAATTGCTTCGGATCTTGGGGTTCCAATCCTTGGACATATCCAAATGTCGACATTGTCCCGAAAGGATCGAAAGGACGATAAAATCGACTTGTCGATGGTGACCTTTCATAAAGCGAAATCAACGGCGGCCGAAGCATTTCGAGGCGTTCGGACATCGATCTACTTTGGAAATCAGGCCGGAAGTATTAAGGTTATCCAAGTTACGAGCCCAGTGCCGGGCGACGGAAAATCAACGGTCGCCGCCAACTTGGCGATCTCGATGGCTCAGTCGGGGCGTCGAACCCTGCTGCTCGACTGCGACATGCGACGTCCGCGATTGGCAAAACTGATCGGTGTTCGCGAAGACCTCGGACTAACTAACATTCTGGCAGGAAAATTGAAGATTGAGGAAGCGGTTCAAAGCACCGCAGTTCCTAATATGGACATCCTGACTTGCGGTCGTCGTCCTGGAAATCCTGCCGAACTGTTATTGAGCGATGATTTTGTCGATGTTATCAACGCACTTCGCGACCAGTACGACTACATTATCATGGATACACCCCCGATTCTCGCGGTAAGTGACCCCGCTAACGCATCCGCATGTGCCGATGGCATTATTCTTACGTTGCGACTGCGGCGTAACCTTCGACCGATTGCCGTTCGGGCGGCCCAAATGCTTCAATCCGTCAACGCGAATTTGCTTGGGGTCGTCATCAACGGTGTTACTGGCCGAGGTGGCTATGGATATGGCGGATATCGCTATGATGGCTCGCGAACAAGTGCCGGTTACGGCGGTTATGGTTATGGTGGTACTTACGGCTACGGAGACTACTATTCGAGTTCGATGGCCGAGCCAGTTGAGGCGAAAGAAGTTGTTCGCTCGAGACCAACGAACGGACAAGTTCCGCCGGTCGAAAGTTAAGCCATTACGTCCGTTGATTGACGACACTTTGCCATTGAAAAGGCATCAGCACTAGCTGGTGCCTGGATAGTAACAAACCATACATGACCGAGCAAGAATTTCTTGAACATCACAATCTGGTGCGGAATCCATTCTCCGACGAAGACGCGCAAACAGATGCGGTTTTTAAGGACTTCTGTATTGAGTCCATTTTTCATCCGGCATGGAGCAAGGCATATGGTGACCCTGCAGAACCCGCAACGGCAATTGTTCTAGGTCCGAAAGGATCGGGCAAGACGGCGATGCGACTGCAGATCGCAAAGCACTTGCAGCAGTTTAATCGGCTGAATCCAGAACGCCGCGTGTTCTTCATTCAGTATGACGATTTCAATGCCTATCTTGGGCCGTTGCAACAGAGTTTGCCAGCGAGAATTCGGGAAAATCCCGAGAAGGTACTGAAATCGGTTCAGCTTTGGGATCATATCGATGCAATGATATGTCAGTCCATGACATTGCTTGTCGATAAAATCCTGTCGAAGAGTTCACCAAATGCGACAGATGACGGGCTCAACATCGATGGAAAAAAGGTCGCTGATCTAGACCGCTCTCAAAAACGTGACCTTCTCCTGCTTGCAGCGATCTACGACCAGTCGCGGCTGGGGACGTTCGAATCCCGGTGGAGTCAATTGCGCCGACTTGTTCGCTATACCAACTTTTCAACATGGAATTTTTTTTCCATGGGGATGGTCGGAACGGTATTGGCTGTTTTGCTGACGTATGTCTTGACTTCGACGGACACCTTGGAGTTTCAAAATAGCCTTGCGTTCGGATTGGCGTTTTTGGGGCTCGCGTGGTTGCCGTATTTTTTTCGTTACGCAAAGCATTTTTGGCTTGCTGTTCGTACGATACGTAACGTTCGAGTGAGTCGACGAGACCTGTTGAGGCTTACGAAGGTCTTCATGCAAATTCCTGCGGGCGAACTTGCGGCTCAACCGGTCCCAACTGCTCGTCGAAGCGATGATCGTTATGCGATGCTCGACAAACTTCAACTCTTGCTGAGATCGCTCGATTTTCGCGGTTTGATTGTCCTGATAGACCGCGTTGACGAGCCTGATCTCGTGAATGGACGACCTGAAAGAATTCAATCTTTGGTTTGGCCGTTGTTTGACAACAAACTGTTGAAGCATCCAGGGCTTGGACTAAAGCTGCTTCTTCCCAACGATTTGCAATACTATTTGGACCGAGAATCCCGAGAATTCAACGAACGCGCACGGCTGGACAAGCAGAATTTTATTTCCAATTTTGAATGGACGGGCGAAGCGTTATATGATGTAGTCGTGGCGAGAATGAAAGCGTGTTCGAAGGATGGGACGCATCCATCTCCATCGCAACTGCTGGAAGCGACCGTGACGGAGCAACGTTTGATACTTGCGATGCAAGGGCTTCGGACTCCGCGTACCTTGTTTCGTTTTTTGTATCGACTGATTGGCGAACACTGCAAGACGCACCGCTCGGCAGCTCCACAGTTCAAGATTTCAAGCGAGACCTTCGAAGCGAACTTGGCTGTGTTTCAAAGTGAATTGACGCGGGCTGCGGCGGGCCCTTGATCCGAAGCCATTCGCTGGTTATCCCTGTTCATCATTCATTGCTAAGGTGTTTTCTATGCGTTGCTCGAATCGTTTTCTAGGCTTCGCGATCACGCAAGTGGGTGTACTGGCTTTCCTCGTGGTTGTACAGCTAGGCGCTGTTCGAGCGAACGACGACCTCCCGACAGCGAGTGAAGTCCAGGAGCTTGGTCTCGTCGTTCATTGGCGTGCTCAAACAGAACGTACACAACTTGGGACGGGGCAAGCTGGGATCGCTATTTGGCCGCATTCGAAAATGCGCAATCAAGTCATTACGATCAAGGTAGGGGATCGCATCGTCGAACGAATCGATGCGAACGATATCGATCTGTCCGCGAAAGAGAAGCTTGTTTACAGCTCGGCGCGTGGAACGGCGACGAAGAGGCTGGGAATGGACGCGGCCCGCGAGCTGGCCGACAAGACCGTTGCTCGATACGCTAAGATAGGCAAGAAGGCGGAAAAGTTGGAGATTGATCAGCCCATAACGTACCTCGTTGCAGCTTCAAACGACGGTGCTATCCAAGCTCTCAATGCCGAAACAGGGGAGTTGTTTTGGTCGAACTCAGTAGGCAATTTTCGTTTGCCGACGCTTGGGCCCGGTGTTAACGATCAATTTGTGACGATCACAAACGGAATGGAGCTTTTTGTCCTCGAGCTGACGAGTGGTCGACTGCTAGGAAAGTGCCGGCTTACCGAAAGTCCTTCCGCGTCTCCGCAACCGATCGGACCGCTTGTTTATGTTCCGGGAATCAAAGGCTCGTTGATTGCCTATGAGGGCGAGGAACTCGATGCGGCACCGATATCAGTTCGGTTCACCGGCACGTTGACTGCTCCTGTGGTGGCCTCGCACGACGGAAACTTCATTGCCTGGCCGAATAAAACTCATCTCTATCTCGCGCAGACTGGGCGAAAATTCCTATTGTGGAGTCGAGTTGAAACGGGTTCTACATTTCTTACCATGCCCCAACTGATCGAAGACGGATTTATTGCGGTTGCTACGAACGGTATGGTTTACCGGATTAATCAAAAACGATCCGAATCCATTTCATGGCGGGAAAATCTCGCCGCGCAAGTGAGTACTCCGCCGTTGGTTGCACGCGGGCTTGTGATGGTCGTTTCGGATATTGGAAACGGCTACGCGCTCGATGCAAGTACAGGTGAAGTTCTTTGGACGTCGAATGTGCCCGACCTCAGTCGCATTCTTTCTATCACCGACAAGAAAGTCTACGCGCAGCGAAAAGCGGGGCAACTTGTTGCCATCGACCGCAGTAATGGCAAGGCGATCGCAAATCTTAGCCGATCGTTTTCGCAGGGCGTGTTCAATGCCGTCAATGACCGCATCATTCTTCGATCATTGTCTGGAACCCTTGTTTGCCTTCGGGAGCCGGACAGCGTCGAACCAAAGCTTAATTTGGTACCGATCAAGACGGAGGAAACCGCAGACGCAAAGGCCATGGCGAAGCCCGCAACCAGCGATGGGCTTGGTGAGCCAGCGACGAACCCCAGCAGCGACCCATTTGGTGAGCCGCCCAAGATGGAGCTTGCGCCTGCGGCTGGCGACGATCCATTTAATTCTGCCCCTAGCCCAGTCAAACCAGTCGATCCAAATGATCCGTTCGGTACGTAACGGATTCGGTTGCGCCCGACTGCATCTTGTGCTTTACCAAGTGTATTCTGCGCCCGCGGTGAACCCGGTATACAGAATCTCGCCATCGGTGTTCACTCGAACGGTTCGAGTCGAATTTGGTAGGAAC
>JANPLJ010000119.1:0-4479 GCA_031426475.1 Pirellulaceae bacterium
GCTGCCAGGAATGAGGCAATGAGTCGGGGGTCGCCCGGTGCGAGAAACACGCACGCCGGTAAATATGGGGAATTAACCCCATCGCGACAACGGGGAGGTGGTGGCTGGAAAACCCCAGCCACTGCTTTACCCGCTCAGAATTCGGACGACGTGCTATTGAACGCGCCCAGCTTGGCCGCCTTCGTTAGCGTAGAATTCGGCCCAAACGGGGAGATGGTCGCTGACTTGATGAGCTTGCTCGATTGAGAGATTGAACTGACGAAGGAAGTCGAATATTCCTGACCGACCGTTGAACTCGTCAGTCGCTTTCACCGGCATAACGATGTTGTCGAGCATCGCGTTCCCTTGGGATGTCGTCGGGACACCTTCCAGCGCGAAGATCATCCCGGCCGACCTCAAGAAATGCAAACGCGTATCGGACGCACCGAAATCGCCAACCAAGATCACATCGTCTTCTCTTCGGCCATCCCGATGAATACTTCGCACGAGCTCCGGAAGAACACGGATCTCCTGGTCGGAAAGCTCGGCATCCAGGTGGATATTGACTAAAGTGAATGTGAAAGCAAACTCGTGAGGAATCGCGATGCTGCGAAACCAACCTACCAACGGCTCTCGATGCAATAGATCTTCAGGATCGTCGACTGAGTAAAGTTGTAGTCGATCTGTTTCGACACGCGAAGTATCAAAGATGAAGGCAAACTGTTCTTTATTATCGGTGCGTCCGACTCGGGGACCAATCATATAGTCATACTGACGATCGCTTTGATTGATTCGATCGATGATCAGTGGAAGCAGGTCTTGTTGCTTGGTACAGATCTCCTGAACGGCAATCACGTCGAACTTGCGAAGAATCTTGGCGAGCGTCTCAATCACAAACGGATTGTCGGCTTTGTGGCGTCCAAATAGATGTAGATTGAACGTCGCGATCCGCAGCGTGGGAGCCGACCGAGTTTCGTTCAACGAACTCGCACTGATCGGCAGGGTCGTTGAAGGGATCGACGGTGCCGATGTCGTGGCGGGGCCGGCCAAAGCACTGACGGTCGCTGGATTCCGTTCCCGGTTAGCCCCTTGCATGGCGCGGCTGGTCGTAGGAAAACCCGAAACCGCCGATTGAACAGGCTCCATCACACTCGGTCGCAAAAGCCCCGCACGATCAGCGATCGTCCAACCACCTGTTGCGGCTGGTGGATTGGGTACGGAAGCTGCGGTTAGAGGTTCAATCCGCAATTGATGCAGGCCGCGGACGGTGTAGTTCTGGGCAAGATATAACGAGCCACCGACGATGCTCGCCAGCAAGGCTATTTTTTTCGTGTCGATTGGCATGTTGGGCTTGGATGGCGGAACGAACCGCAGAATTACGGACAAAAAGGCCATCCATGCCAAAAAAACTAGCGGACAACGTCATTCCTTCGCGTTGCCGAATTAAGATCGAAGTCTAGGTCCCGCTTACGATCCCAATTCTAGGGAATCGGCAGGGACTCCTTGACTGGTGAGTCAATTTCCAGGAACGTCGACTCTTTGACACGCATTCGGTTTGGATTACAACACTTGATAGGATTTTCCGTTGTTTTGACGCCGTCACCAGAAGGACTCCGAGTTGGCTCTTCCTAGGACACTCTCGCTCGACCGACCGAATCCGCGTCGCGTGGGGGTAGCTGCGCCCGGTTCGTCCGAATTGCCCGGCACCATTCTGGATGTTTTTGTATACGGTCAAGAAAACGAGTCACTTACCGATCTTTTTTCTACGGAACGGATTCACAACCTCGGTTCGCTGACTCCGATCTATTTGTATGGCCCCAACGCCGTAGGAAAATCGGTCCTCGCTGCCTCCATCGCGGCTCGATACGGAAGATCACATCAGTTCACGAATATCGTCATATGTAACGGTGTCGAATTTGCGAGGGCATTGTCGACAGCCATTGACGCCGACGACATGGATCGTTTCCGAAGTCGTTTTCGCGAGTGTCCCATCTTGGTGATCGATGGCTTACAAGATCTTCTTTCAAAACCATCTGCGCAAGAGGAACTGATACAGACTCTCGATCATCGCGAATTACAACTCGCTCCAACAATCATCACTGGTCTTGTCCTGCCGACTTCGATGCGTGGAATCAAACCTGCTTTGGCGTCGCGGTGCATCGGCGGACTGTCGCTTGCGATTCAGTATCCAGGGCAAGAGGCGCGAAAGCGTATCGTTGGATTGCTGGCGAAGTCTCTCGACATTCGCTTGAACGCCGATGAGCTAAACCATTTTGCGAGTCGATTCGCGGATACGATCTCGGTTCCCGAGCTTCAAGGACTTCTGTTCACGTGGTTGCATCAAGAACGTATCGAACGCACGATTGCGACTTCTGCCACGTCGGTCGCACTCGATCGATTGGTCGACGCGAGAGCCCAAGCCAAGATTCCAGAAATCGCGGAGATTGCAAAGTACGTCGCGAAAGAGACCAATGTTAAGTTGAGCGACTTGCGAGGCACAACACGTCGAAGCCAAATCGTCCGCGCGCGTTCCTTAGCCATGCTGCTAGCGCGCCAGCTGACTCCGCTATCGTATCAACAGATTGGCGAGTACTTCGGCCGCCGCGATCATACGACGGTTATCTATGCATGTCGAAAGACCGAGACGGACTTGAATACAGATCTAGAATTGTCGCGAGCCGCCGACGAAGTCAAGCGCAAGCTTCAGCACATGAACTAGTTCGGCCTTCGATGTGGCCCCGCGGGCCGGAATATTGTCAGCGGGCGGAGCCGCTGACCCACGAGTCGCGAACTCAGAACTCGCGACGTTCTTTTGGTTGCTCGTCCTTCTTCTCGTCACCATTGCCAAAAAACTTGAAGGGTGCTGTAAAGAGATCAAAGTTCATCGGTGGCAGACCATTCGGCGACGCTCCATCGGATTCCTTGGGAGGTAGTTTCTGAAGTCGGACCTCACCAACCAGGATGAGCTGTTGCGGAAGTTGCGTCAGATGTGCTTTGATTCCACGAAACCATCCTAACCAAGGCGCTCGGTACTCTTGAGGTGGGAAGGCGGCTAACGGGTTTGCGTCCATCCCCATCGTCGTAACTCGATCACTGCCAGCTTCCACTTTAGGCCATGCCGAGCTATACCAAAACGAGCTCGATAATGCACTCGCCGCATTGCCTTGTTTCTCTTCGCTCGGCATTCGATACTCGCCGCCCAACGGACACTGCAATTTTCCATCAATAAATCGTTCGGCGACCAGCTTGGCTTGCTCGGGTGCCACTTTGAATTGCGATTGAATTGTATCCATCAACAAAGCATTGCCTCTCGAAGCTTCGAGGGCTCGTCGATACCAATAGGTGTTCACCCATGATGAGACTTTACTATTTTCAAGATCCCCGATCATCAATCGAAGTTGGGCGGGATCATTTGCGGGCACCGGACGCAAGTAGAGCATGCAGTTTTCGAGGATCGATCGGTCGAAGGAAAGTACGCTGAAACCACCCGCCGTCCATCGCCAAGCTCCCACCAAGAGCCGCGAAAAACCAAACGCATCAGGAGGCCCGCCGCCTAAACCAAACGGCAATCGGTCTAAGTATCCCGGTAACGGCCAAGCCCCGATGTATGCAGGTGTTTGTTGCAAGGTTCGAAGCGTATCCAGCAAGCCTCGATTCGTGTCCGGCTGTGGTGGGATCATATCTTTTACTCCTAAAAACATAACGTGATCGGGAGTAGCCACCCTGCTCAGTAAACTCTTTCCAGAGAGGTGAGCTTGGACGTTGATGATGTCATCTGGTGGCAACTGGATTTGCGTGCGGACCGGCGGAGCAAGAAACATCGACAGCCACCCATACTTTTCTCGACCAAAAGGGGCAACGTAGGCTTCGAGTGCAATTTGCTCGACATCCTTTCGATCGGGATCGGCAAATCGACGCAAACCGATCACCAACGGATCTGTCTGCGGCCAAGACGTGGCGTAAAAGTCTGCTTGTTGAGCGTAACGTTGGGCCTCGTCCGGCGAACAGTGTTCTAGCGTGACATCGGGAATCGGAATGAAGCTGCCTCGTCCACCGCGGCGTGAATCGATCCACCCATTTGACGATCGCAACGGTTGACCACCGTCGAAAGTGTCCAAAAACCAGGGTGGAAGGAAGCGATCATGTATTAGTTCCTTGAGAGAAACATCCGGTTTCCCTTCACTCTTGGCCGCCAACGATGCCATGTCGGCTAGTTGAAGGCAAGCGATTGCTTGCAGCCGACGCCGAAGCTCGATTTGGTACTGTGGCGATACAAGTGTTCGAAAGAACTCTGGTGGAAAGAACGCAAACAGATCGTACTGGTTGGTAAGTGGCATTGCGGTTCGCGTGAAACGAAAGATCGGCTGAGTCGCCATCGACGCTTGACCGCGGCTGACCGCGAGGAATCGCCGCACCAAATGTTGGCTGGTGGTTACGAACAAGTAGTTCTCATGCGAAACCATGAACGAACGCACACGGTGATCGGGTGCACTTAAGAGC
>JANPLJ010000120.1:0-3334 GCA_031426475.1 Pirellulaceae bacterium
TCACTTCTAGGCCGCATACGAATGATTGTGGCCTTTCGCTCCGCGACATGTGGGGCAGCGGCTCCGTCCGCTGACACTTCAGTTTCCCGCGGGCGGAGCCGCGGGACCACGTTTTCATTCACAGAGTATCCGCGAAAAGAAATTATCGGCTTGCGCAAGAAAAAACTTGGCGGAGTATGTGCATTAGAGTAATAATACACATATGCACGAGCTTCCGACGCTTTTTCGAATTTCACCTTCTTCCGGCGTTCCGATCTATCGCCAGATCATGGACCAGGTCCGAGCCCTGGTCGTTAGCGGCCGATGGCCTCTCGATACGATGCTGCCTTCGGTTCGACAGATGGCTACCGAGCTGGAAATCAACATGATGACCGTCTCGAAGGCCTACGCCAAACTCGAAGCGGAAGGTGTCGTCGAACGCGTTCGAGGTACCGGGATGCGGGTCACCGGTAAGTCCGTCGAGGGGACTTTAGCACAACGCAAAGCTAACTTCGTACCTTCCGTAAAAGTCTTGTTGACGCAAGGGCAGCAACTTGGTCTCACTCCGACGCAAATCGTTTCGGTCGTTCAAGAAGTGCTTCGTGATTCACAACCCAAATCGAAAGCCTAAATGGTGATCTGATGCCGATCATTCAAACAACATCGGCTGGATGACGCGCGGCGGATTTGGTAGCTCAGGTAGATCTGGGATTTTTTCTTCCTCCGGATGTCTCGATGCGTATTCCGTTTGAACCATCGAATGCAGCATCCTCGCAAGCTTCGGTGCGACGGCATCGTCCGGAGCATGCGTGAAGACACACGGACGTAGGCCACGGTCGATCCAATCGCAAATCTTGATCGACCAAGCGTTCCAATATGCGATCACCTGATCTGGTTGATTCCGACCGATCAACCGCACCATTGGGCGATGATGCGTGACCGTATCGCGATACGGGCTTTGCGGCTTTCGAGTTTGCGATACTTTCTCGATCGGATCATCGGCCGTGCGAGAATAGAGAGGCCGCGAGTCGAAGAGAACGCGGTCGATCTGCAATCGATGTAACAAGTCGTCTAGTCGAGGCTCGAAGTTCGTTTCATCGAACCAATCCTTTTGACGAACCTCGACAGCCCATGGCCATCCTTTTGGAAGTCGACCGAGGAATATTCGAAGCGAATCAAATCGTGCCCCCGAAAACTGTGGACCGAGTTGCAAGAACGTCGGTCCGAGCCGACCATGCTCGCGCAGAACAGCGAGTCGATCGAGGAACTCGCGCAGCGGGTTTTCGCAGTCGACAAGCTCGCGATCGTGGCTGATCTCGCGAGGAAATTTAAAGCTGAATTCGAAACCTGGAATCGTTTCGTCACACCATCGCCGAAACTGGTCGATGGAGGGCAGTCCGTAGAACGTGCTGTTCCCTTCGACGACATTGAAATGACGCGAGTACCAATTCAAGTATTGTTTGCTCGAAGTCGACGCCGGATAGACGATCCCTGCCCACTCTTTGGACGCCCAAACCGGGCAGCCAATTTGATACGGCCAAGAATTCCAATTCAATGAAGTCGATTGCGTCATACGCTTATCATACGACTATCGCGACACCGGACGAAGTACGATATTTCGATATTGGACCGAGGTGTGGTCGCCTTGCAAATAGATCGGGCCTGGGCTAGTCACATCGCTGAGCAACGCTCCTCCGGTGCAGCCCTCGACGCCCTGATTATCGACGACGCGCTGGCCATTGAGCACTACCGAAACGTGTCGGTCGACGAGCGTCAGATCATAGCTTTCCCATTCCCCAGCAGCCATTCCAGCGTTCTTCGTCGGTGTCACGCGACCGAAAATTGCACCGGGACCGTTGATCCCTTGCATTCGACTATCGCGGTGAGTGACTTGGACTTCGTACATTCCCCGAAGGTAGATACCGCTGTTTCCGCCTTGTTCGGTAGGAAGTCGATATTCGATATGCAACACAAAGTCGTCGAACTCGGCGACCGTTCGTAGGTTCGCGTATTCGCCGTAGGCGCCAAAGTCAGTCTTCGGAGTATCGTTACATAGGACACCATCGCGAACGCTCCAACCGTTCTTTTTGTCGTCACGGCTTACCATCCAGCCGCTCAAGTCGATACCATTGAAGAGCGAAATCGGTTCGTCGAATTTAACTTGTTTAAGATCGGGCGCCCTGGGCATAGGCGGTTGACGTTTGCCTGCGAACTCTTCGCGAGTCGAATCGCCAACTTCGTCGCCACGCTCTAGACTCAACATCATTCGATCACCATCAACTTTCGCCGAAACCGTTTCTTTCGCTTGCGGTTTGCCGTCTTTTCCGGTTCCGCGAGACTTCAGTTCAAATCGTAGCTGGTCATTCTCCATGACGACATTCTTCATCGGTCTCGCCGAGCCCACACCCCACATGACCTGGACTTCGATGCCCGAATCGCTTTGACGAACGTTCATCCAACCGGCTTCTTTTGTGGGAAGCGTCAGCGACCATTGACCAAGAAAACTCGCGACGCGGAGAGGTTTCTCCGTTCCAATCGAAGGAGCAACTTGAGCACAAGCGCGTCGATCCAAACACGCAATCAACGAAGAAAAAGTAACAAAACAGAAGAGCAACCGGAACATTGTTTTCATTCTAAAATTTCTCATTCACCATTTTGCATTTCTTACTGGGCATTTACCGTCGAGCCATCGGAGCTTCTACATTCTGCATCTCCATCCAGCGGGCTTGGAAATCATCAGTAGCAACGAATAGGAATGCGGAGTACGGAGTTTATCGTGCAAAGTGAGAATTGAAAATGTAAAAACTGCTAGGCTTTGTTTCTAAACAGGTAGCTACGCTCGCCAGAGCGTGGTACTTCGAAGCGATTTCCACGTTCTGGCGAACGTAGCTACCTCAAATTCGATCTTTAGAAACAAAGCCTAGTAAGCCCCGTGTCGTTTACTGGCTGATAAGCGACTTGGCTTTGGTCATCATCTCCAGGCATTCGATGCGATAGGCATTGTCGCCGGTTGCCGAACGAGCTCGTTCGATCATCCGGCCCCAATCAGCCTGCGGTGCGAGTTGACTGCGGCGCAATAACAACCCGAATTCAGCAACCGCGCTGGACCATCGGAAATCGCTGTCATCGGCAGCATTTCGGGCCGCTTCGTCGGTCAAAAAGAATTCGACCTTCGAACTCACGTCGCCCTCGGGTTGCTTGTAGCGCAACTTGAGCGTCAGCCATTCGTCGGAGAAATCTGTAGAACCTCTCTCTTCCGTATGCTTGGCCGGACCATGACCCGTTTCAGTCTCGACAAGATCCCTTGCTCCTCTCGCTCCCCTCTCCCCGTCTTCGGGGAGAGGGGCTGAGGGTG
>JANPLJ010000121.1:0-3064 GCA_031426475.1 Pirellulaceae bacterium
CCGCGAATTCTTCGATTGGCGGCCTTACTACGACGAAGACAACTTCGCCGTTGAGAATGCTAGTTGGGCGTTCGCCAAAGACACCATCGATCGCGGGAGAATCATTGGGCATCGAACTGACGAGCCGGGCGGAGGATTTCGCGAAAGCTTGTTGCAATACCAGCGACCTTTGATTGAAGATGGAATTATTGAATACGAATTCTTCTATGAGCCAGGAAAATCAGAAACACACCCAGCCCTTGATCGCTTAGTTTTCTTGCTGGATCCCAAAGGAGTCAAAGTTCATTGGTTGACCGACGGACGCTATGATCGTACCGACGTCGTACCCGACAATCAGACGGTCGAACCCGAGAATCGCCGGGGCCCTGAGCTATTACCGTTGCGCGCTGCCGATTGGAATCTTATCAAGATCACTCTGCGAAGCGATGTCGCAGAGCTTGAGCTGAACGGTGAAGTCATTTATCAACGACGAATAGAGCCAACCAATCAACGTACGGTGGGCCTTTTTCATTACAGCGACCGCAGTGAAGTTCAAGTTCGCAACGCAACGATGCGAGGCGACTGGCCAAAGACGATTCCAAAGGCGGTGAATCAACAGGAATTGGCGGGAGACCCATCCGGCGGACTTGACGATGATCGGCTGCGACTTCCCGCTTCATTTCAACACGATTTTCGAACCCAAGGCTTTCCGCGTGAGCTGTTTACTTCGGTCGGCCCATCGGCAGGGTACATTCGACCAACCAAAGATGGTCTCGCTATGACTCGAGTCGTTGGTAACGAACGAGCGCAAGTGTTTGTCGCTACAAAATTAACCCTATTTGGGGACTTCGATGCGGAACTCACCTTCGACCAGCTTGCAGCATCGGCCGAGAACAAAGAACATCACGTTCAGTTCTTCGCGAGCTTCAACGACGACCTGGACCCAACGATTCGAATCGGACAATCTTTGACGGCGGCGGGTCGAAAAGTGACTCGGGGGCAGCTGTCGCACAAAGCGAACGATGGAAAACTCAACAATGTGAATTCCATGGTTTCCAACGAAGCAGATTCTGGTCGAATGCGTTTAGCCAGACGTGGCGACAAGATTTACACTCTATTCGCCGAAGGGGATTCGGGCACTTATCGAATGGTCAGTACTGAAAAAATCAGCCAACGTGAAATACCGCTTGAAAAACTTCGATTCGGTCTTTCGATCAATCAACCCGGAAGAATCTCGGTCAACTTTAAGACGCTTTCACTGCGTGCGGAACGGATCGCCAATACGGCATCGCCCAGCAATTCACGCCAGTCGGTTCTACGAGTTGTGAACGTCGAAGACAAATCATTGACTGAACTTGCGGACTCCACGATCACCGGATTTACCAATCTTGGTTCCCCCGAGTGGTCTGTCGATGGAACCAAGATCGTGGCCGACGCATCGAACGGGTCGACTTCGAATGCGCATATTCTCCTAATCAACCCGGATGGTAGCGGTTCTAAGGATTTAGGACTTGGGTGTACACCGAGTCTCTCTCCCGACAACCAACGAATCGTCTTTTCCAAAACGGGCTCGGGAGTCATGATGATGGACGCCGATGGCAACAATCGCCAGACAATGGACCCGTCAGGTTGGGGTGCGCAATGGTCTCCAGACGGACGTTTCATCGCCTTTGGCAAGAATGGAAACATCATGCTTTGGGACGTTGCCACTCGCGAAGCAAAGCCGATTCTTGCTGGTGATAACGCATCGCGATATAGCTACATCTACTGGAACCTGGGATGGTCACCCGACAGCCATTGGATTGGCTGCAAGGCGAGAGTCAAGTCAACGGGGGTCGATGAAATCATGGTCGCTTCGATTACAAATCCGCAAGAATTCAATGTCCTCTATTCGTCCAACAGCCTTGGTTCGGACATCGCTTGGACCACGGACAGTCTGTCCATCGTGTTTTCCATCAACGCGGTAGGCGAAAGCGTCCATGGACTATACGTCCTATCACGCAATCAATCGGGAAAGCCTGAACTTTTTTCGACATCCCCATCGAACTTCAATGTCCTTCACGCAGATTTGTCGCACGACGGTCGATTCATTGTGATGGCAGGGACACGCCTCGGTCCGGCACCGACCGCCCCACTCCCCGCAAAAAATAAAATTCTGAAGCTTGCTCCCCAAAAGTAACCTATCGCATCAACCCGGATTTCCCGGCTGTTAGCGCCAGAACGCAGGTCGTGCTTTCTGACTTGCGGGTCACAAAATCGAGCGTGGTTACTCTGACGCTCGGTTGTGGATTCTCAATCGCAGACAAACAGAATCGTACCGGCCAGGCGCGTCCCGTTGGGTCAGGCTCGCCATGCCAAGCGAGCCTCGATCGCTTGCCAGTCGGGCCGCGAACCTTTCCTCCAGCATTATCACAAAACCAATCCAGCACATCGTCTCCGTACAACACATTCACCGTTTCTACCGACTCGTCTTCGTAGTGGAACACGATATCGTACACGGGTGTTCCACTGGCCGATTGATACCACGTCCCATGGTAAACATAAAGCGTTTCAAACTGCTGATTCAATACAACTCCGTTAACGCATTCTGGAGTCTTCGTGTGGTGTGGCCCCCAGATATTGATAAAGCCCTCGATCTGAAGCGGCACATTATGATAGACGTGGATGCCGTGCGGAACGGTTCCCCACGAAGGGAACTGAACGATCTTACTAAAACGCGAGGCAGGCGTTCGATAGTAGCGATTCAAATCGATTAGTGTCGCAGAACCATTAACAACAGCCGGTACGTCTCGTGCGAGAGTTTGAGAAGCCTCCACGCTCGGACGATTCGAAGCCAACGTCGATTTACGCGTTTGAATGGGCAACGCGTAAAAGCGCACCATGACAACAACCGCAACCGAGACCGCCAGGATCGAATACACTAAGATTCTCGTCACGATAGCGTAAACTCGGCGGCTATTAAAAACGATTTCCATCATTCCAATCTCAGGTTCCCAATCCGCTCAAAAATGCTCCGTGCTTGGGTTCGCGTTTTTAGTACACTAAACCGTTGCAAGCGAGTGGGCAAGCCCACTCGCTCATTTCG
>JANPLJ010000122.1:0-4705 GCA_031426475.1 Pirellulaceae bacterium
CTACATAACCGGTCCGACGCTCCATGGGACGAATTCTTCGTCGCCGATGCCGAGCAATTCGCTGCAGGTGGGCTCGCCGCTTGCCACTTTCAAGAGCCGCAAGAAGAGCTCATGTCCGACATCTTGCACGCTTCGACCTTCCACGATTTCTCCTGCATTAAAATCCATGTCTTCAGACATATGGTGAAAAAGGGCCGAATTCGAGGCAATCTTCAAGCTAGGTGCTGGCTTGAATCCAAAGCAGCTTCCACGTCCGGTCGTAAACGCGATCAAGTTCGCGCCTCCGGCGACAATCCCCGTCACACTGGCCGGATCATAGCCCGGAGTGTCCATGACGACGAATCCTCGGTGAGTGACAGGTTCGGCATATTCGTAGACTGCCTCTAAAGCGGTAGAGCCTCCTTTGCTGACCGCGCCTAACGACTTCTCCGTGATCGTCGTTAGACCGCCTGCCTTGTTGCCAACCGATGGATTGCTATCGAATTCTTCTCCATAATTCCCGCAATACTTCTTCCACCACTCGATACGTTCGAGCAGTTTCTCCGCAACTTCGCGCGAACGGGCGCGTCGAGTCAGCAAGTGTTCGGCTCCGTATATTTCGGTTGTTTCAGCGAGGATCGTTGTTCCCCCACACGCAACAATTTTATCGGACGCGACTCCGAGCGCGGGGTTGGCGGTTATTCCCGAGTAACCATCCGAGCCTCCGCAGTTCGTCCCCAGTATCAGATGGCTTGCGGAGACTGGCGTTCGCTTGACTTGGTTGACTTGATCCAGCATGCCCATCACCATTTCGACACCGCGTTCGATCGTCTTACGCGTGCCACCCAAGTTTTGCATCGACAATGCTGAAACTTCATTCTCACTTTGGCTTGAATGGCTTCGTCCTGGTACTCCAATCGAATGTAGATTTTGAGACTCGACCAAATGGTTGAGAGTCCCTTGTTCGCATCCCAAACCGACCAAAAGAAAACCGCCGATATTCGGATGTCTCGCAATGCCACCCAACACTCGAGTCAGCATCTGGTGTCGCGAACCGTTGAACTTCATCGCGCAGCCACCTTCATGGCGAAACGCGATTACCCCATCGATATTCGGATAGTCCTTGAGGATGTTTTGATCAAATCGATTCGCAATCATTCGAGCGACCGACGCCGAGCAGTTGACGTTGCTAATGATGGCAAGGTAGTTCCTCGTCCCAACCTTTCCAGACGAACGTTGGTAGCCTTGGAACGTATAACCCGTCATTGGCTGCGGGGGGAGCGGGATTTCAGTCGAAATCGCAGACAGGTCGATTTCATGCTCGGTGCGAAGATTGTGACTGTGAACGTGTTCTCCCGATTCGATAGGGCACGTCGACAATCCAATCGACCAACCAAATTTGAGAATCGGTGCGCCGGGGGCAATCGATCGCACAGCAATCTTGTGTCCCGCAGGTACGTTCGATCGGACTTGAATCGTCTGCTCGCCGACAACAAATTTTTCGCCGACCTCGAAGCTCCGAAGTGCCACGACCACCGAGTCATGCGGGCTAAGCAAAATGATCGACGCCATAATGTGTTTTAATTTTCGACAGACGAGATACGAAGGATTCGATTGTTATAACTATCGGTGATATAGAGTTCTCCAGATTTTGGATGAACGGTAACTCCGTGTGGTCGCGCGAGTTGACATTGCAAGGGATCGCCGCCCACGCCCTGGGATCCTGACTTCCCAGTTCCTGCAATTCGCCGCAATGTTCCATCTGTTGGGTCATACCGACGAATCAGATGATTTTCGGCGTCGGCGATAATCACGCGATTTTGCGCATCGACACATAAGTGTTTCGGCCCATTCATCATCGCGTCGATGGCTGGTTCGCTCACATCCAGTTCTTGTTCATTTGCGTTCGATGTTTTGCGCGCCGTTCCTTTCTTTCCACTGGCGTTCACAACCGTGCGAATGATCCCGTCGGCGTTGACAACGCGAAGCGCGTTTCCACCTCGTTCCAGAATATAAACGTTTCCCACTCGATCGACAGCCACGGCGCGTGGATCCGAAAGCGGTGCCAAGGTTGCGACCGCACCGTCTCGGGGAACACCTTTTTCTCCATTGCCTGCAACGATCTCGGTCTTCCCCGTCGCCAAGTCGATCCGATGGATAAAACGCAAGTCGGCTACGTAAAGATAAGTGCCAGCGAAGTCGAGCGTAATGCAATACGCACCAGCCCCTTTCGCTTTTTCAGTGGGAACTTTGAAACCCCGAATCGAGTCGACAAGCCCGGATTTCATATCGACTTCACGAATACGGCCATTCCATGTATCGGCAATGAAGACACGCCCGTCTGGCCGAATCGCCATATTGTGGGGACCGTTGAATTGCGCCTCGAGTAAAGGTCGGCCATCTCCCGCGAACCCAGGCTTCTTTTGCCCGGCGACATGCGTAAGTATTCCCTTGCCATCCACTTTGAGCAACCGGTTGCCGGATGCCATTTCGATAATCCAAAGCTGATTCAACGGATCGAATGCCGTTCCAAAAGGTTCTCTTAGAACAGCGTCCGTCGCAGCGATATCGACTGCGTCGGTTTGGCCGCCAACAACGAGCAGGATTCGGTCGGCGGCATGCGAGTCGAAGACTAGCGTTGCGAGTAACAGAAGGGTGAGTGGGAGACGCATGGGGAGTTTTGGGGTGTGGAGTGTTGAAGAGATCGTTCACGAAAGAAAATAGCTCGGCAACCGGCGAGAAGAACTCTATTATTATTTCTTCCGAAGGACGCGTACCCGATGGGCTTCGCTATCGCCGATAAAAACGGAGCCATCCGCGTCGACGAAGATTCCATGGAGGCGAGCTAGTTTGCATTTCAATGGATCACCATCTGGACCATCGCCTGCTTCACCAGTCCCAGCCATCAATTCGAGATTGCCTGTCTTGACGTTGATCATTCGAACGCTATGGCTTTCCGTGTCCGCAAGCCAAATGTTTCCATCGGCGTCGATCGCAATCCCCTTGGGACCCTTAAGCGTTGCTTCTTTGGCCGGCCCGCCGTTCCCGTTAAATCCGCTCTTTCCGTTTCCAGCAACGTGATGGATCTTGTCGCCTTGGAGATCCAGTTTGAAAACTTGGTTCCCCTCGCGAGTTGCAAGCCAAAGATTTCCGGCGGAATCGAATTCGATCGAGCGCGGACCATTGAGCGGTGTCCCTCGAATCTGTGCGCCGTCGGGCGTAGCGCCGGCAGTTCCAACTCCAGCGATCGTTGTTACCTTGTTCGTTGCCATGTCGACTCGTCGAATCACGTGATTCCCGATGTCGCAGATGTAGAGACTCCCATCTGGACCAAATTGAATGCTATGAGGTTTGTTCAAGGATGCCTCGTTGGCTGGTCCACCATCTCCCGTGTAGCCTGACTTTCCATTGCCTGCGAACGTCGTGATGATCCCTGTCTGACCGTCGATCTTACGCACGGCATGATTCATCATATCGACGACATAAAGGTGTCCAGCTTTATCGAATCGAAGTTCGTGAGGCTGATTGAAACAAGCTTCTAAAGCTGGCCCACCATCGCCGCTGTACCCCTTCTTGCCGCTTCCAGCTCTGGTTTCGATCTTGCCATCGAGACCTACCCGTCGAATCCTTTGGCCAGAGTACTCGCAGAACCATATGCAGCCGTCCGGCCCTCGTACGACGCCGAAGGGATTGTCGATTTTGGCTTGCGTCGCAGGCCCTCCATCGCCGCTGAAACCTTGTTGGCCATTGCCCGCGTATGTTTCAATCGTCCATTGATCAGCCAAAACGGGATGGATGTGGATTGCAAACGAGGTCGCGAGAAACAAAACGGATAATCGGATCATAAGAGTCGAGAGCCGGAAGTGGAGGGTTGAGGGTTGGGACGTGAATTTTAGCACAAAACGTTCAGATTGTAAGAACGATCGCTGTTCAGTTGGGAACAACTACGTTATTCGATCGGTCCCGTTTCACGGACCTCGGAGGGGGTACGATTATGATACTTTCGAAAAACGCTACTGAAATACTGGCTTGTATTGAAACCGCAGATGAGCGCGATTTCGGTAACCGGCAAGTGGGTTTCGAGTAACATGGCAGCAGCTTTGTTGACTCGTATCCGCTGCAGATAGTCGTTGGGGGTGAGACCGGTAGCCTGCTTGAATATTCCAAAAAGTCGAGCTCGGCTGCATCCGATAGCCTTTGCCAGATCTTGAATCGAGAGCGATTGGTCGAATTGGGATTCCATGTAAGCAATCGCAGTCCTGACCGCCTCATCCGATGGCATCGTTCGGGTCACGGTCAATTGTCGTGCCATTTCCAACAGAACCCCGCATACGGTCAGACGCAGTGAGGCAGCTGAATCGGGCATTTTGGCATCGAAAGACCGTACCTGGGGCGCCAGCAGCACCGTCAACTTCCGAAGTTCGGCTCCCATCGGCCAAGCCAAATTCGGTGCACCATCGATGCGCTCGAGAATCCAATTGAATTCCGTTCGAGTAAAGATCGTATTGGTATTGCCTTTGAATGCCGAGCGGTTCAACATGATACTGCAGAGTTTGGCCGGTCGGCGAACATTATCAAGTCCCCGATGCCGCATCCCCGGCGGTATGATCAGAAAGTGACCGCCGGGTAAGACGACGGTCCCTCCTCCCAGAAACTCGTACTCCGTTGCACCGTCCAACAGGAATAGAAGTTCATGAAGTTCATGGGAATGCCAAGTGATCCGAGA
>JANPLJ010000123.1:0-6857 GCA_031426475.1 Pirellulaceae bacterium
CGTGGAAATCCGTTCGAAGTACCACGCTCTGGCGAGCGTAGCTACCTGTTTAGAAATAAAGCCTCAACCTTGCGGCGACGGGGACGAGCCCTCATCGCCTCCTACGCAAACTCGTAGGATCCTGGGTTATTTACTTGAGCTTCCGGAGCCGATCCCCAGGCGTAATCTTCGGGACCCAATACTTGTTTCGAAGCCATCGCTTGCTCCCAGGTGATGACTTTGCCCGAATAGCATGCTTCACGACCCATGATCGCCATCAGAGTGCTCTTGCACATGTAGTCACCGTTATTGAGCGGCTTGCCATCGCGAATCGATTTGAAGAGTGCAACATGTTCGAGATCGTACATGCTAGGTTTCTTTCCTTTCCCTTCATACTCGTACTTCCACGGCTTATTGCTCACAATTTTATTGTCGAGGATTTCCGCTGTTCCATCGGTACCGAACACGTAGTCTTGGGTTTCATTGAAGCAACCAGCCATCTGTCGCGTGGAAGCGAACGTTTTGGAGCCATCGGCCCATTCGTAGACGACGGAAAAATGATCGTATACGTCACCATAGTCGCTAGTGGTTCGAACTTGTCGACCGCCTTGACCGTAACAACTCACGGGCGGTTCATCGTGATGAAGCCAAAGGGCTTTGTCGAGCGAGTGGATGAACTGCTCAACAATGTGATCTCCACTCAGCCATCGGTAGTACATCCAGTTCTGAACTTGTTCGTGCATGGGCGTCCAATCGTCTTCGCGATTTCGGAACCAAAGCGTCCCTGTCAAGTAATTTGCTTGGCTTGCAAGGACTCGGCCAATCGCGCCGTCATGGATTCGATTCATCGTGGCAAGAACGCCAAGGTCATATCGCCAGCAGAGTCCCGAGACCAGCGACAGTCCTTTTGCGGCCGCTTGCTTGGATGATTCCATCACGCTTCGAACGCCGGTCGGGTCGACGGCGATGGGTTTCTCGCAAAAAATATGCTTGCCAGCTTTGACGGCAGCAGCCATTTGAGCCGGGCGGAAGTGCGGTGGCGTACACATCAAGACAACATCGATACCGGAGTTGAGTACTTTATCGAAGGAGTCCCAGCCTGAAAAACAATGATCATCTTTAGCCGCATATTGATCACTGAGTGCTTTTTGAAGCCCTTCTTTACCTGACTGAAGTCGTTTTTCAAAGAGGTCGCCGATCGCTGTTAGACGGCAGCCACGGTCACCATTCATTGCATTCTTGGCGGCGCCCATCCCGCGTCCGCCGCATCCGACCAGCCCGACCTTGATGATATCGCTGCCTGCAGCGTGAGCCGATCGCGACAAGAACGCTTCCGACGCAACGCCAAAAGCGGCGGTTGCCGTAAGTGATTTAGAGATCGCTTGGCGGCGATTTACATTGTTGTATTCAGTAGGGGTGGGACTGGTCATTGGAAACTTTCGATCTAGGAGAGGGGGCAGGTAATGGTGTCTGGCATTTCTGGTCCAGGGCCTTTACCATTAGTATACTACGATATGTTTCAGCAAAACAGGATCGGGCGTGAAAGTTATGAACGCATCAAGTCTGTAGCAAGGAGCTCCCGATGACAAGGATGCCAACCCGAAATTCACCCGTCAAATCGGTACCCACTATCGGTGTGATGCGTTCGCGCCTCGAAGGATTGCTGCACGAACACAAGGTCAAGGCTAACGAGTATTCGGCTAGGACCAAAGTGATTCGCGACACCGTCATCAACGCTTCGAAAACGATGAAAGAGGGGAATTTCGTTGCGACGAGCGCTGCGGATTTGAGATGCATGGCCGAGCTCTACGACGAGCTGTTTTTCGAGGGAACTTGTCTCGCGCTTGCAAAACAGTTCGGGCTTTCCTTTCGTTGGAGTAGCCGGATGACTCGAGCTGGAGGGAAGACAACTCGATTTGTAACGCGTCGAGCTCGATTGCTGCCTGCGAAGACACATTACGAAATCGCACTCTCGAGCTCGTTGATTTTTCAAACGTTTCAGGAATCCGATCGCGAAGTTCGTGTTTGTGGCTGTGTCTGCGAAAACCGACTTCAAGCCATGCAGCGGATCGTCGAGCACGAGACGATCCATTTGGCAGAAATGCTGGTTTGGGTGGATAGCGACTGCGCGGCGAGGCGTTTTCAATCGATCGCTCATCGGTTCTTCGGGCACACGGAGCACCGACACGAATTGGTGACACAACGCGAACGAGCTCAACTCCTGTTTGATATTCGACTTGGCAGCCGAGTCCGCTTTACATACCAAGGACGACAAATGATCGGAGTTGTCAATCGAATTACTCGTCGCGCGACTGTTTTAGTCGAATCCGAGCGAGGCATATGCTACAACGACGGGAAACGCTATGAAAAATTCTACATCCCGATCCTCAATCTCAAGCCCGTTCAATAAAGTGTGGGAACTACGCGATCCAATCCTGGATCACCCGTCCATGAACATCGGTCAAACGGAAATCGCGACCAGCGTAACGATATGTCAGCTGCGTGTGGTCGAACCCCATCAAATGCAATAGGGTCGCGTGCAAGTCATGCACGTGAACTCGTTTTTCAATGGCCTTGAATCCAAATTCATCAGTCGCCCCATACATTTGGCCACCCCGGACGCCACCTCCAGCAAGCCACATGGTAAATCCATAGTGGTTGTGGTCGCGTCCGCTGAGTGTCCCTTGATTTGAACCCTTCTTTGGAAGTTCTACCGTCGGGGTTCGTCCAAACTCGCCTCCCCATATAACCAGCGTATCGTCTAGCAGGCCACGCTGTTTGAGATCGGTTAGAAGTGCCGAGATACCTTGATCGCTTTCCATCGCCAGTTTTCGATGATTCTTTTCGATATGATCGTGGCTATCCCATGGTTGTCCTTCGCCATGCCAAAGTTGTACGACGCGAACTCCTTTTTCCACCAGCTTTCGAGCAATCAACAGCTGTCTCGCTTGAACACCTGGTCCGTACATGTCGAGGATGTGCTTCGGTTCGTTAGAGACATCGAAGGCCTCCAACGCCTCGCTCTGCATTCGGTAGGCGAGCTCAAGCGATTGGATTCGCGAGTCAATCATTAAATCTTCTTCGCGACCTTTGCGATGTTCTTGGTTCATTGCCTGGACGAGGTCCAATTGTTGACGTTGAGCGGCCGACGTCATCTGGCGGTTGGTTACGTACTCGATCAATTTGTCGGCTGATTCGTGTTCCGAATCGATGTACGTTCCTTGGAAAATCCCTGGTAGGAAACCTGCTTGCCAATTTTGTGATTCCTGAATCGGATAGCCGCCGGGGCACATGGCTATAAATGATGGCAGATTTTGATTTTCAGTGCCAAGCCCATACGTCAGCCACGATCCGAAACTCGGACGCACTAATCGAGCTTCACCGGTATTCATCAGCAAAAGCGAAGGTTCGTGGTTTGGAACATCAGCATACATCGAGCGGATCACGCACAGTTCATCCGCATGGGCAGCAGCGGTTTTCTCAAAAAGCTCGCTCGCATCGATCCCACTTTGACCATACTTTGCAAATTTGAATGGCGAGGGATAAAGGTTGCCTGTTTGTCGCTCGGTTTTTGGCGAGCCCCCCGGCATCTCTTGGCCAGCGTACTTTTCGATCGCGGGCTTGGGGTCCCACGTATCGACTTGCGAAGGGCCTCCATTCGCAAAGATATGGATCACATGTTTCGCACGGGCCGCAAAATGCGGCGCCTTCGGAAGCAGAGGGTTGGGGTTGGTCGGCTGCGCGAGGGCAGAATGTTCGAGCAGATCCGGTATGGCTAAACATCCGAGTCCCACTCCGCATCGTTGCAGCATTTGTCGGCGGGGAATCCACATAGGCCTAGTCCACAAAGCAAAATTCGTTGGTTAGCAACAGAGCTTGTGCGGCTTGTTGCAATGGAGAAGCAGGAGTTGGTTGCAAGCTGGAAAAATGATCCTTTGAGTCGAACTTTTCATTGGCGCCTTTGTACTTCAGCGAGACTGTCCATGAAAAATCATCATTGGTTACACTTTCACGGCAATCTACCACAAAGTCGATCGAATCACCCGCCTTGACGAGAATCGATTGAATGCTGGTCGACGTCTTTTCGGACTTGATGATGAACGAAGCTTGGCTACGTTCGCGATTCACAAGAACCGTCGCTCGGACGCCGTCCCCTTTGTCGGAAGCGTGTTCGAGTGAGCCGGTAATCGAGAGCTCTCCCGATTTCGGTGCGGTCCATCGGCGAACACAAACTATCTCCGACGAATTTCCAGGATGTCCGCCTTTATCTCGAAGCAGAGCATAACCCAGTTTCTTGTCTGGGGTACCGTCATTCCCTGTCCAGCTTCCATTCTTGAACCGAGGGAAACGATCGAACGAAAGCAATCTCTCCGTTTCGACTTCCAAACGTCCGTATCCGTAAGTCCAACAGTTTTGTGGCGAGGCGACCAACGTCACATCACAGTGCGCAAAGAAATCGGTAAATCGCTTTCTCTCATTCTCCGAAGGTTGCCTTGCGAGGAGTCGTTGAAAGAGTAAATCGACCTGGTGCTCGAATATGGCATCGTCGTTAAGTCTGGGCGCGCTTTGGAAGCTTTGAGTCGCTATATCTTGAACAACTGGACGCAAAATATCGAGGATCAATTCGCTGTTCATCAACACGAGACTTTGTTGAGGAACGGTTGTCTGTGACCGCTGCGGGACGTGCGTATCGGGGGATGCAAAATCAAACGAGCGAAAAATCTGGGGCAAGTTTTGGCGATCGATGTACGCATAAACGGTTCTTCGCGTGGAAAACGGACTTTTGTCGATGACCACGCTCTTCCCGCCAATTGTTGGATCGAGTCCCCCCGCGGTTTTCAGCATCGCGTCGCGAAATGATTCGAAGTCGAGCCGTTTACGATTGGCTCGCCAAAGCAAACGATTTTCCGGGTCCATTTCCGCGTACGTAGGATTGGTATCGCTGCTCTGTCGATAGGTCGATGACAACACAATTCGCTGGATGAGCTTTTTCGTGCTCCAGCCGTTACGCACAAAGTCCCAGGCTAAATCGTCAAGAATCGGCTGGTAAATCGGACGATCGCATCGCAATCCAAAATCGCTCGGAGTATCAACCAGGGGTAAACCTGTTAACCAACCCCAAATGCGATTCACATAGACACGCGCTGTCAATGGATTGACCGGGGCGACGATCCCTTCGACAACATCCACACGTCCACTCCCATGAATCATGGCGCGCCGCGTATCACGGGTAAAGGATCCAAAAAAATCGCGATCGATTTGAGGTCCACGATTGCTTGGATTGCCTCGCAAGAATACGTATGTCTTGGATTGAGCTTCTTTGTCCACCAATCGCATCGGCGAAGGATCGTTACCGGGTTCCTCGCAGTCGCTGAACATTCCATGCAGCGAGTAATAGTCAGCCGTCGACACTGGATCGAACTTGTGATCGTGACATCGAGCACACGATGCGGTGACTCCTAGCAAACCTCGGCACAATACATCGATTCGATCGTCGATAATGTCATTCTTGTTTTGCAAAAAGCGACGCCCAAGCGTCAACATTCCCATCGCATCGAGATGACCAGCAGTATTCTCGGGATCTAACTGATCTCCAAGCAATTGATATCGAATGAAGTCGTCATACGGAAGGTCCGTGTTGAATGAGCGTATCAACCAGTCTCGATATCGGTACGCATAGGGGTATTCGCGATCTTCTTTGAATACATATCCTTTGTTGTCCGCATATCGAGCGACATCCATCCAGCGCCTCGCCATTCGTTCGCCAAAATGCGGAGAGTCGAGCAGCGTTCGAACAAGCTGTTCATACCAATCATCGCTTGGCAAGTCGGTCCACTTTGCAAAATCATCGATCGAGGGAGGTAGGCCTAGCAAATCAAAATAGAGTCGTCGAATCAAGGTTCGACGATCCGCGTCTTTTGATGGAACAAACTCGCGCGACGAAAGCTCCTTGACAACATACGCATCGATCGGATCGCGGACCCATCGATCGAGCTCCTTCGAGGAGTCGTTTTTTGTTCGCTCGGGGAGTTTCGCAACAGGTGCTTGAAGAGGTTGGTATGCCCAATGCGATGCCGCTTTTGCAATTCGATCGTCTACCGAACTAGACGCGACAGCCGGCGAGGTGGGTTCCTCACGAGGGTCGGGCGCACCCATCTCGATCCATTTTCGAAGAATCGCAATTTGAGGTTCGGGAATCTTGCCATCAGGCGGCATCAGAATTTCAGCGTCGTGATATTCGATCGCTCGAATCAACAGACTCCTTCCAGGCGACGAAACATCGATAACCTTCCCCCGAGTTCCCCCCATCAGCATGGACGGTCGCGAATCGAGCGTCAGTTGGCCGTTCGCTTCTCCCGACTCGCGACTGTGACAGCTGTAGCAGTGTTCGACTAGGATAGGCCGAACTTTAGTCTCAAAATAAGCGATTCCTTCGTCGTTGGTTTCTTTGCCGACGCTCGATTCGCAGATCGCGAAAAGGCACCCCGCAAAAAGCACGATCGTCCAACGCGAGAAAGCTAGATTAAGCGGCTTTCGCGTTTCCAGGATCTGCGAGAAAATCCTTCGCACAATTAGCCAGAGGGTGGCTGTCCTTGTTTTCGACGGCAACTTCATGTAGCGACGGGAATACCGACCAAAAGTTGGGAATTGTTTACCAAGACGATTTTCGGGAGGAGGGAAGCCAGGCTTGATCCGGCTAGCGGCAGGGGGCCAAAATGTTCAATCTTGCTCCAAACACCCACAATCGAACACTCGACTTCCAGATTATAGCGTGATTGGAGGATTCGAGCGAACGTTAAACTTGGTCTGCGCTCGGCTGTTGCGATCGCTTGAGTTTCGGTACATCCTTTGCAGTGAGAATTTCGAGAATCTCGCTG
>JANPLJ010000124.1:0-1991 GCA_031426475.1 Pirellulaceae bacterium
AAATTCCAAGGTCGACGCTATCGGTTGACCGATGTTCATGGAAAAGTCGTAGACGGAATTCTCGGCTAAGCCAACGCGTTATTTTTCATCAAACCTCAGGCAGAAGCCACGGTTTACGGTATTCGACACGCGCTCGCAATGCATTGGCATCGGCATCGCCGACAAAAGTCTCAGTGGCTGCATCGAGTGTCAGCTTTCGACCGACTCTCGCAGAAATATTGCCAGCGTGACACAGCACGGACGCCGGATGGCCAACAGTCTCGAGATCGCAATAGGGTTTTGCTCGCGATTTAATACAATCGATAAAATTCTGAACGTGTGGCGCTTCGTGAGCATCGCCTTCGCCTTGCCCAAGCACTTTTCCATCTTTCGCATAAGCTTTCCAACCTTGATTGCCCATCACGATGTATCCCTTGTCGCCGAATACGGCTGCTCCCTCCGACTCACCGAGATAAGCGTAAGGCGCCCAAATCCGCATTTCGTACGTTAACAATTTGGTTTTCTTGCCAGTACCAAATTCGTAGTTGACTTGCATGGTATCGGGAAAATCTTGCGCATCGTCGAAATACCATTTTCCGCCATTGGCAAAAACCGTCGACGGCAATCCAATCGATGGGTCACCGTGCGTCACACTGGCTGCATTGAGCAGCGCGACTGCCCAGTCAAGGCGGTGGACGCCGTCGTTGCCGAGATCGCCGTTACCGTAGTCGTAATTCCATCGCCATTTACCATGAAAACGATTCCGATTGAATGGCCGCTTCAGCGCTGGTCCCAACCACATGTCGTAATCGACGCCGGATGGTGGCGCCTCGTCTTTTGGAAAACCAATGTCCCCTTGCTTCGAACTCTCCCAACCTTTTGCGACAACGACTCGCCCAAGCTGGCCACTCTTCACAAACTCGATCGCGGACTGAAGTCGTTTTAATGAGCGATGCTGCGACCCCATTTGTACTACGCATTTGTGTTTTCGCATCGCCGCCACCATCCGCATCCCTTCGACGATGTTATGGCTGTCTGGCTTTTCAACGTACACGTCCTTTCCAGCTTGACAGGCCAGAATGGTCGGAATGGCATGCCATTGGTCCGGCGTCCCAACCACCAGGGCATCAATCGATTTGTCGTCGATCAACTTCCGGAAATCACTTTCACCGCGCGGTGCCTTTCCTTGAAGCTTCGTCGCCGATTCCAGTGCGGCCGGTAGACGACTGGCGTCTACCTCGGCAATCGCCACGACCTCTACCGACTTGTTGGCAGCGAACGATGAGATCAACGACGTCGCTCTCCCACCAGCGCCCATGATTCCGACTCGAACGCGTTCGCTAGCTGCCGCTCTGGCCTTCCGATCGAACTGTGAAACCATGCCACCTGCCGCAAAAGCTACAGAACCCTTTTTTAAGAACTCTCGTCGAGATTTGACTGGCATGATCAGACATCTTTCATATTCTTAGGTTATTGACGTGAGAGGATTTTCGCGAGTTTGTATTCCATTTTTGGGTCGATCCCTAACGCGCGATAGAGCGTCGCTCCTACGTTATCTGCGGAGATCGCATCGCGAGAATGGGTCCTTCCTCTTTTGCGTCGATTTCCTTGTGAAGCAAGACAGAGACTCAATCATCCATTCGACTGTTTGATGTGGCGCACTTAGCGATTGTCAAAGATCAGTCGACAACCACTCCATCGAGCGGCAGCGATCCAAATTATAAACACCAAAAGGCCAACGATCATTAAGCGGACTTCGAGCGTGAGGGAATGTCCTGGTGTAAGTTCAAGCTGCGACTCGATATATCGGCATCCAACAAGACACCCGAATGATAAGATGAGAATTGAACTTGTCCACCGAACCCGCCGATCACCGTAGTCCGCGAGTATCGCACACCCTGCGACGGTATACGATAAAACAAGTAAACTGAGGAATTTCAGGCCGCTCGTGCCAGGAGGTAATCTAGAAAACATAGCCCGGTAATAAGTGGCTTCATTTTCAGAAATCTCCA
>JANPLJ010000125.1:0-3058 GCA_031426475.1 Pirellulaceae bacterium
TGCTCTTCGATGATGGATTTGAGTTGCTGCGTCCCGGATCATTAATGCCGGTCGTTGGTCCCCATTCGGAGTATCACTATCTAACCGAAGCGGTCCCCGACGGGCCCTGGGCTGTAACCGCATTTGATTCGGGTAGCGACACTCAGACGGCATGGCGTTCGGTACGACTGGATGATGGAACGGCAGGATTGCGTCAGATGTGTCGCAATCAAGACAAACATTGGCATCCTTCGGTCGTTGCTGGCGACCGCGTTTGGAAAGACTATTCGGTAAGGGCAAAATTGCACGTTGAAGATACCAACGGACGATTTGGAATCGCTGTCCGTCATCGCAATGATCGCAACTACTACTTCGTCGGCATCGAAAAGGGGAAGGCCGTCTTGATTCGTGTACAGCACGAGATCGATTTCCGAGTTCCCGGAGAAGAGATACTCGCATCCGAGACGCTCGACGTTGAAGAGAATGCTGACTTGATCGTGAACATATCCGTTTCCGGTCGACAATTGCATGCAGAAATTGGTGCCGTAACTCTAGAAGCAACCGACTTGACGTTCGATACAGGCTGTGTTGCGTTGCTTGCGGATGTGCCAGCTCGATTTGACGATCTGCAAGTTCGGTGCTCGAAAAGCGAAAAGGCAAGAATCGACACGGCGTTGGACAGTTGGCAGGCAGAAGAATTGGCGGCGTCTCAATCGCAGCCTAAGCCGAAACTGATTCGGAAGATTTTTACACCTCAATACGGTGCCGATCGGAACCTCAGGTTTGCCGACCTCAATGGTGATGGGAAGATCGATATCCTTATCGGTCAGATTCTGCACCACGGTCCTACCGATAGCAATAGCGAACTCGCTTGTCTTACCGCTATCGACCTGGACGGAAAAATCCTTTGGCAGCACGGAACGCCCGATCGATGGCGCAATCACCTCACCAACGATGTTGCGTTTCAGGCCCATGATCTAGATGGCGACGGCAAAGCTGAGGTTATTTACTGCCAAAACCAAGAACTGGTCATCGCGGAGGGTTCGTCAGGTCGCCGGCTTCGCGGTATTCCAACGCCTACCAACACGAGTACTCGTGTTCCATTCAACCGTTTTCCAAGAATCCTCGGCGATAGCTTGATTGTTGCGGACTTGAGAGGCTTAGGGCACCGCGGGGATATTGTATTGAAAGATCGCTACCAACAGGCTTGGGCCTTTGACGATCAATTGAAGTCACTCTGGTCGGTAGAGTGCAATACTGGACACTTTCCCTTTCCAATCGATACAGATGGAGATGGTTGCGAAGAAATAAGCTTAGGCTATTCGCGATGGTCGCCCAACGGTGAATTAATTTGGAGTCATGATAAGCTCTTCAAAGACCACGCGGACAGCGTCGTCGTTGTCGACTTGGATAACGACGGAAAACTGGAAACACTTTATGGAGCAAGCGACGATGGCTTTATCCTGCTGGATACGGACGGAGTTCCAAGGGTCCACTTGAGAATAGGTCATGTCCAGAACTTAACGATTGCCGAACTGCGGCCCGATTTGCCAGGACTGGAGATTGCTACGGCCAATTTCTGGAAGAATCAGGGATTGATTCACATCTTGGATCGACGTGGCAGCGTTGTTTCCGACTTTGAACCGCGGCCAGAACATGGTAGCACGATCGTCCCCGTCAACTGGCAAGGCAATGGCGTCGAATTACTGTTGATAAATCCAGATCCTGTCCACGGAGGGTTGTTCGATGGCTTTGGTCACAAAGTCGTGAAGCTACCCGCCGACGGCCATCCGACAAAAGCCTACGACGCCCTAGACTTGACCGGTGATTCACGGGATGAAATGGTTGTTTGGGACTCACAGGAAATCTGGATCTACACGCAAGATCGCGAAAGTGATGACTTGAGGCCGGCACCGGTTCGCAATAGCTTGTCGAATGAATCCAACTACCGTGGCCGAGTCTCGGTACCTGCAAAGGTCGATTCGAATGCGTCAAGTAAGACACGGTAGTGCGGGGATATCGATTTCAGCTAGAATCCAGAAGTCGCGAATGCGACTAAACCTTGGCAGCTTCCTTAACGGGTTGTTCGTCCCACCAGTAGCCTGCTTCCAGTTCTTGCCATGGGAAAGCTGTCTGCAGCCGTTGCAAATGCTCCAATACGTCGTCGATCGACTCGGGACGTAACATGGGTTCCGGCGATATGCATCGTGAGATGAGTTGCAAGAGAAACAGGAAAGGTTTTTCGGCGGCATTCATTCGATAAGGTGATTTTTCACTGCGGAATAGCTCGACTATCCCCTCGTAACTCATGCCCAAGAGAGGTGAGTTTCGCAGTAGCAAAAAGTATGCGACGCCTCCGATTGAGAAGATATCGATTCGAGGGTCAGCCAACCAAGGTGCCTCGAGTCTCTCTGGAGCCATGAATTTCGGCGTTCCCATGACCACGCGAGTTTCTGTCGATTGATTATCGCGAGGCGTAGCAAACGACTTAACCAAGCCATAATCGAGGACTTTGACGACATCGGGGATTCCGCCTCGCGAACAAACCATAATGTTTTGCGGTTTGATATCGCGATGAACCAAGCCCTCTCGATGGGCTTCTCGAATTGCGCCGCATACTTGGACTAGGATATGTAAGCATCGATCGAGCGGCACGACCTTGCAGCTTCCCACGAACTCATCTAGGTTCAATCCATCAATGTATTCCATCGCATAGTAGAACTCTCCGCGTTCGGAAATTCCATAGTCGAAGATGCTCACTGCATTCGGGTGAACAAGGCGTGAAGCAAGTCTGACTTCGCGTTCAAACCTTGCCAGCGTTTGGCGATGGACGACATGCTTCTTGAGCAGTTTGATAGCAGCAGGTCGACCAAGAAGTTGGTGCTCGCCGCGATATACGACCCCTAAGCCACCTTCTCCGATCTTGCTGACAATTCTATACGGACCGATTGCTTTCGGTGGACGCCCGCTTTGTCGCCATCTTTGTGCGATCGAACAAACAACGATACCCACACTGCAAAGCAATGGCAGTCCCCATACGACGCGGTTGAAGTTATCGACCAACGCTAATAGTTTGTAG
>JANPLJ010000126.1:0-2051 GCA_031426475.1 Pirellulaceae bacterium
TTGTGGCAAGCTCTCATCCAAGGTGATATCGACGTCTACGTGGACTATACCGGAACGATTCGAGAAGAGTTGCTGGCTGATGTTATGAAATCCGGGATAGAGATTCGAAGCGAAAGCGATATGCGACGCGAGCTCGCTGGAATGCAAGTCAGGATGTCGGATCGCATCGGATTCAATAACACCTACGCGCTCGGCATGAAAGAATCGCTCGCAGAACGCCTTTCGATCAAGACGATTAGCGACCTTGCTCACCACTCCGAACTCCAGCTTGGACTGAGCGACGAGTTTATGGAACGCAACGACGGATGGCATAAGCTGGCCCAAAAGTATAAGCTCTCTCAAAAGAAAATTCGGACCATGGATCATAATCTTGCTTATCGAGGAATCGAGCATGACGCGATTCAAGTGACCGACCTCTACATGACGGATGCAGAAATTGATTTCTATCACTTGCGAGTTTTAGAGGACGATCGAGGTTTCTTTCCGACATACTACGCAGTCATATTGATGCGTGAGGACTTGGCGAGTCGCGCCCCGAAGGCAGTAGAAGCTATCCTACGATTGGAAAACGCGGTGACGTCGAGCGAAATGGCTGCGATGACGGCTCATGTCCGACTCGATCGCCAACTAGAAACGAACGCGGCCGCCGAGTTTCTTAATCAAAAAATGCAACTTGGCATAGACATGCAAGCGACCGATCGACAAGCGTACTGGGGTCGAATAGCGAAACGACTAGCAAAAAATACCTATGAACATCTTTTCTTGGTCGTCCTGTCGCTGGCATTGGCGATCGCTGTTGCGGTTCCGTTGGGGATCCTCGCCGCAAAAAACGAATCGTTCGCACAGGGGGTTTTGGGAATCGTCGGTGTTATCCAAACACTCCCCTCGATGGCGCTGCTCGTCTTTATGATCCCGGTGTTTGGTCTAGGCGCGATCCCTGCGATCGCAGCCCTCTTCTTTTATAGCCTGCTTCCGATCGTTCGAAACACGTATAGTGGTTTAACGCAGATTCCTGGTGCCACGAAAGAATCAGCCGAAGTGCTCGGTCTAGGCAAGCGAGCAAAACTACGGCTCGTCGAGCTGCCGCTCGCTTTGCCTTCCATCCTCTCGGGCATCAAGACCGCGGCAGTCATCAACGTCGGAACCGCGACCATCGGAGCTTTGATTGGCGCGGGCGGTTACGGGGCTCCGATCTTGACCGGAATCCGGCTATCCAGCATTTCCCTGATCCTGCAAGGCGCGGTGCCCGCAGCCATCTTGGCACTTTTGGTCCAGTTCGGCTTCTCAATCCTCGAACAGCGCCTGGTTTCCCCAGGTTTGCGTCCCAGCAAATAAGGCAATACGCTAGAGCAAAATCGAAAAGAAGCTAAACTACGGTTGCAACGCGTCTCAAGAAGCGAACCTCCACACTGAATTTCGCTCTCAAGATTCGAGTCGCAAACGCCCTCGTAGCTCAGTTGGATAGAGCGCGGCTTTCCTCAAAGAGAAATCAAGTTATAAATACGATACCGCTAGTCGTCGTAAAAGCCGCCTAGCAGTTGTCCCCGTAGCTCAGCTGGATAGAGCGATTCTTTCCTAAAGAATAGGTCGGCAGTTCGAACCTGCCCGGGGGTATTAAAGCCACTCAGAAATGGGTGGCTTTTTTCGTTTACATGGCTCTCCGTCTCGTTCAAAAACGTCGCTTAGTCACTCTTTTTTTCGTCGCTAGGCTATATGTAGCCCTTCCGACATTCATTGTCTTCCCCATTCTTCTTTGTGCGTTTAACGTGCGAATATGTCAGTTTTATTCGCTCGTTTTGCAATAGGAGAACCAAATGCAAAAGACAATCGAGAAGCCTCTCACGCTCAAGGAAGTATCAGAACTAACCGGATGGTCGACCGTCAAAACTCGCACTCTATGTGAGTCTGGACGATTGGCCGCCATCAATTCAAGCACGGGTGAACGCCCTAGCTGGCAGGTCATGCCAGAGGACTTGCGTCGATTCCTAACGCCTTCGTCTCAGGCGAAATCGGCGTCGTGAATTCACCACTCCGTTTGATTCGAGAACGCC
>JANPLJ010000127.1:0-5404 GCA_031426475.1 Pirellulaceae bacterium
CGACCGTTGATCGCGGCGTATGACCGAGGCTGCGTTGTTCGAGCGCGACCGAGGGCGCGAGCCCTTCGATTGAATGGACGACCGGCTTGGGCATCTGACCGACGAATTGTCGAGCATAGGAACTGAGGCTTTCCGTGTAACGCCGTTGGCCTTCGGCATAGATGGTATCGATCGCCAATGACGTTTTACCGCTGCCGCTCTTTCCACAGAAAACCGACATTTCGCCGTGATTCAATGTGAGATCGACGTCTTGCAAGTTGTGCATCGACGCGCCTTGAACAACAAGCTGCCGAACCGTCGATGAGCTATCAGCGATTCGTAGCGCAGGGGGCGACGCTCCCGTTTTACGAGATTTCGAATCGATGGCATCGAGCGCGGCCGTGTACTTTGTTGTCTTATACGGGCTTGCTTTGCTTGTCTTTTCGGCCACCATCATCGTCGCAGTTTGTGGGCGTTTTTTAAGCTGCGATTGTTTGAAGCGAGCCTGCGCAAAATGCTTTGCAAGTGCGACCCCTGTTGCCGATTGTTTATTCTTGGCAACGGTCTCTGGAGTACCCTTCGCAACGAGCTGACCGCCCGCGGCTCCTCCTTCAGGACCCAGATCGAGAATCCAATCAGCCGCCTGGATCAAGTCGAGGTTGTGTTCGATGACGATTACCGTATTGCCACGATCGACAAGGCTTTGCAGAACGGTCAGGAGCATATTGATGTCGTAAAAGTGGAGTCCCGTCGTCGGTTCATCGAGCACATAAAGAGTGCGTCCGGTGGATCGACGACTGAGCTCTTTCGCCAGTTTGATGCGCTGAGCTTCCCCGCCCGAAAGCGTCGGCGATGGCTGTCCGAGTTTAAGATAGTCAAGCCCCACATCATGCAACGTTTGCAATTTCTCGGCGATCTTTGGCAACGATTGAAAGTGCTCAAGCGCTTCTTGAATATCCATTTCCAAGCAATCGGCAATTGACTTGCCTTTGAATAGCACTTGCAGCGTTTCATAGTCGTAGCGCCGGCCATTGCACACCGGACAAGTCACCCAAAGATCGGCCAGCATCTCCATGTCGAGACGCGTCGATCCGTTTCCTTCGCATGCCGAACAACGTCCGCCGTCGGTATTGAAGCTGAATCGACCCGGAGCGTAACCTCGCTTTTTTGACTCAGGTAGCTTCGCATACAAATCGCGAATCTCGTCGAAGACTTTCACATAGGTCGCCGGATTGCTCCGCGGTGTTCGACCGATCGAACTTTGATCGATATCGATGATCTTATCCAAGTGCTCGAGGCCCGTGATTTCATCAAACGCTTGCGCGGTCTCGTCAGCGCCATTCAACTTGTGCCGCAAGTATGGGGTCAGGACATCGGTGACGAGCGAACTTTTGCCGCTGCCGCTGACTCCCGTCACGCAAACGAAACAGCCCAACGGAAATTCGGCGTCGAAGTTCTTGAGATTGTTTTGATGCGCTCCTCGAACGCGAAGCCATTCACCAGTTCCATCGCGACGCTTTTTCGGCGATGCAATAATTGACCGACCACTCAGGTATTGTCCGGTGAGGCTTGCTGGATTGGCTGCGACAGTCGCTGCGTCTCCTTGAACGATCAGCTGCCCACCTCGAACGCCTGGACCAGGGCCGAAGTCGACGATCATGTCGGCTGCATGCATGGTGTCCTCGTCGTGTTCGACGACGAGCACCGTGTTCCCGAGGTCGCGAAGTCGTTTGAGTGCAGTCAGCAATCGATCGTTGTCACGAGGGTGCAGTCCGATTGACGGTTCATCCAGGACATACGTCACACCGACTAACCCCGATCCGATTTGCGAGGCTAGTCGGATACGCTGCGACTCGCCACCCGACAGCGACGGGGCAGGGCGGTCTAACGAAAGGTAAGTGAGACCGACTTCGAGCAGGAAACCGAGCCTGGAGCAAATTTCTTTGAGGGCTTCGCCAGCGATCTGTTGCTGGATATCGTTGAGCACCAAATTCTTGAAGAACGCAAGCGCTTCGGCGAGATGCAAATGGCCGACATCGGGCAGCGAACACCAAACGCTGGCAGCGGAAGCGTTCACACCCGATTCGAGTCGAACAAAGCGAGCTTGCGAATTAAGTCGTTGGCCATGGCAGACTTTGCATGGCAATTGATGCATGTATTTTTCATACTGCCGTCGCTGCATCGGGTTCTTGAAATTGTTCCAAGCCGAAACCAATTGGGGAATGATTCCCGTAAAGTGCCCACCAAACTTTTTAGGGTTCCGTCCGCCGCGAAGGGTGTAGGTGACGGATTGTTCACCCGTACCGTGTAGCCATAGCTGCTGGGCTTCTTCGGAAAGTGATTTCCAAGGTTTTTTGAGAAGTTCGCCCTTTGTCATTCCAAGCGCTGGTTCGAGAATGTTCGATACACCCTGGAATTGAATGCGTTGCCATCGCGACATTCGAGCCCAGTTTCCGAGTAACGCAATCGCTCCGCCACGGATCGATTTTTTGGCGTCGGGGATCAGAAGCTCGGGATCCATCGTATAGAGTTCGCCAAGTCCATTGCAGGCATGGCACATTCCTTGAGGCGAATTGAAACTGAGCAATTGCGGGCTAGGTGGCGGATACGATGTCCCGCACTTGGTACAAGCGTACTGAGCAGAGAAGACAATCTCTTCGCCATTGATTGCCACGGACTTTCTGGAATTCTTCGTAGCCGACCGGCGCGAGCCGTCGGGTGAAGTACGAGAAACCTCAGAAGAGCCGGACGGCTCGCGCTGTTTCGCTACCGAAGTCAGTGGCGTTGGGCTTACGCTGGACAATGAACTATCATGCATCGGCACAACCAACATGGTGCCTTCACCAAGTCGGATCGCCGTATCGACAGCCTCGGCGATTCTCGCTCGACTGCTCCCGGCAATTTGCACTCGATCGATGACGACTTCGATCGTGTGTTTCAATTGCTTTTCAAGCGTCGGAGGTTCCGCCAGGTTAACGATCTGGCCGTCCACTCTTGCTCGATTGAATCCTTGCTTTCGAAGATCATCAAACAGATCTCGATACTCCCCTTTTTGGCCTCGAATCATCGGTGCCAACACGATGTAAGTCGGTCCGACCGGGAGATTTGCAATGCGAGCAACAATTTGGTCGCGAGTTTGAGCAGTGATTGGGACATCGCATACGGGGCAATAGCCTGTTCCAACTCGAGCGAAAAGGACGCGAAGAAAGTCATTGATCTCGGTCATGGTCCCGACCGTGCTTCGCGGGTTATGACCGGACGCTTTTTGTGAGATCGAGATCGAAGGACTGAGGCCTGACAGAAAATCGACGTCGGGCTTTGGTAGCTGACCTATAAATTGACGTGCGTACGTCGAAAGACTTTCCAGGTACCTGCGCTGGCCTTCGGCAAAGATCGTATCGAATGCTAGCGAACTTTTTCCGCTCCCAGAAACTCCCGTAAAGCAAATCAATTGATTGCGAGGCAACGTGACATGCACGTTTTGAAGATTGTGCTCGCGGGCCCCGCGAACCACGATCGGAAGATTGAGCAGCGGCATCAGGAAACGTTTTGCAGTCTGTAAGTTTTCAAAGGGATACGTATCGCGCTGGATCGGGGATACCATTTTGTTGGAATCCCCGTAAACGAAGTAGACACGCGTCACAACGTCCGCATGCAAGTTCGCCGTCTACGGGATCGTAACAGGAAAGCGTCCCCGAGTAGTCTACCCCGAGTTCAAGCCCCGTTCGGATGATCTCGGCTTTGGTCATCGATATCAGTGGGGTTTGAATGCGAATCGGGCTGCCAATGCCAGACTTGAGATAATCGGTACCCGTCTTTGTTGCGAGATTTGCCATCTGTTCGTAAGCGGCAATATACTCAGGTCGGCAGTCGGGGTAACCGCTGTAGTCGAGCGCATTGACGCCGATGAAAATGTCGCTCGCGCCGATGACTTCGGCCCAACCCAACGCAAACGAGAGAAAAACCGTGTTCCGCGCTGGTACATAGGTTACGGGAATGTCGGCACCGATCGCATCTACGGAATCGTTTTTCGGAACAGCGACGCGATCGTCGGTAAGGGCTGAGCCTCCAAAGACTCCGAGGTCGAAGTCGATCACGATGTGCTGGACGACATGCATGGATGCTGCGATCCGCTTTGCCCGTTCCAGTTCCGCTTGATGTCGCTGTCCGTATCGGAAACTAATCGCATACGGTCGAAACTCGTCGCGGATTGTCATCGCTAGAACTGTCGCAGAATCAAGTCCACCGCTAAGCAGAATTACAGCAGGCTTCTTAGGAGCTGGCATATGAAATCGTGTACGAATCTGTCAAGAACCAGGAAAATAACGAACGTCCGTCTTCGCGAGCTATCGGATCGGTTTTAATGTGGGGGAGTCCCCCCAAATCACATGTTTTTTGTGCTAATTCAGTCCTTCCGTCGTTCGTACTCTTGCAGGGGGGTAGCGAATCCGATACCAAAGGAAGGATGCATTCTACGAACCGTCTTCTGGTTTAGGAATGGCTGCCCTGCCTCGATCATTCCCAACCAATGAATCCCGCTGCACTCGCAACGCGCGTTGCGTCAAGACGCGCTGTGAGCTTCCTAGGAGATGTGATGGAAAGTCCAAGCCAAACGAAATCGCCGATTCCAGCTCTGTGGATAGCGGCTTCGCGAGAAACGCTGGATCAAACATCACCTTTTACCAAATCGATTTTCACTATTCACTCGATGATCGGTACAATATCGGCGGCAGCCGAGGAATTGTCCCATTTGACGCCAGGCTCGCCGATTATCCTTGAATTCGAATACCGCAAAAGCCGTGAATGGGTTGAGGAATCCAATCGGCTTTTACAACGGATTATTGCCGCCGCTGAGAAACCGATCGTTCTTTGTATTGGAGATCAAGTTCCTGCGGAAGTCGTTGTCGACTGGGTGCGCGCTGGGGCCTTTTCCTACGTCGAGCGAACTGCGGATGAACAGCATATGCAACAAGCCTTTCAGGCGACCGCTTTGCAATCGGCCACGGTTCAAGTGCAGTATCACCGTTATGATAAACTCCTACAGCTTTGGAACTCGATTACCGATCGCGAAGCGTCGGTGCTGAATATGTTGATGGAGGGGTTTCCGAACAAGAAGATTGCAAATTGTTTGGGGGTCAGCCAACGCACGATCGAGGCGAGACGACAAAAGCTTTATGAGAAACTCGAGTCTCGGTCGGTTGTCGACGTCGTGAGGACAATCTACGAATTGGAAGGGCTGGAGAAAATTTTTCATCGAATCGACTCTGCGTATGAATCTGGCTCGAATTGGTTGCCTAATACTTCAAAATTCCTTCAAGGGCTGCCTCAGCTTCACTCTGAAGTTCCTCCGGCGCATTTTGGAAATCGTGACGAAGCAAAATCGCAGTCGCCTTCGAGAAAGCGGAGTAATTCAGACTCTTCTCGC
>JANPLJ010000128.1:0-2236 GCA_031426475.1 Pirellulaceae bacterium
CGAAGATATTGGTTACCTCAACGACTGGTGTGACAGTCGAAGCTATGAGAAGTCCCCATCGAAGCTTTAGAAAAAATGCGGAGGTAGGACCTCTGCGAGTCCCCACCCAAAGAAGTCCTACCATCCGCGCCCTGAAATCGACAGTTGGTAGCTATCCATCGTCGATTCATAAAAAAGTATCGGACGCGTTTTGAGTTGCGGCAACGAAAAAAACGTATAGTTCAATCTGTATCGAGAGCCTTTGCACTTGAAGGCGGAATATTGGTCAAAAACGGATAAAAACCCTTGTATTGCTGTGGTTTCCCACATTAAGGCTGCTGTGGTTTTCCGCAGTAAAAAGCGTTGATCGACTGTAGTCGTAGATCGACGAAAGGGCACAATGGTGTTATTCCTGCCATCCACGAAAACAGCTCAATACCCGCCGGGGGGCGAGAAGTCGGCATAGTTGGCGAAATCGGCGTTGTGTTCGGAAGCCTTGTTCGAGAATCGCGTGAAGTCGCGTTCCCAAACTAACTCGCAATCACCGACGGGACCGTTACGCTGTTTCGCAATAATGATTTCCGCTTGTCCTCGAAGTGCGTCGGCTTCTTCGCCGCGATGGTAGTAATCTTCGCGATGCACAAACATCACGACGTCGGCATCTTGTTCGATTGCACCGGACTCACGCAAATGGCTCAGCTTCGGGCGATGGTCTTTCCCTTCCTCGGCTTGTCGATTGAGCTGCGAGAGACAAAGAATAGGAACTTTCAATTCTCGAGCGAGCATCTTAAGGCGTCGAGCGATCTTCGCGACTTGTTCTTGACGCGGATCCTTTGAGTTGTCGGGAGAAATCAGCTGGAGATAGTCGATCACAATCAAACCCAGTGCTCGACCGTTCGCCTTTCGCATTTCTTGTTGAGTGATACGTCGCGCCACGGCCGCGACTTCACTGACGGTACGACTCGGAGCGTCGTCGACGTATAATGGGCACTGGCTGATTTGCCCTGCGACCTGAACCAGGCGAAGTCGATCTTCTTGACTAATCGTTCCGTTTCGGAGCCGAGATCCGTTGACTCGGGCAACCGAACAGAGAATACGGTCTGCCAGTTCGATCGAGGACATTTCAAGGCTTACGAACAAAACTGGAGCATTTTCCTTCATCGCGACCTGTTCGGCAATATTCATTGCGAAAGCCGTTTTTCCCATACTGGGACGGGCCGCCAAGATCACAAGCTCGCCCGCATGCAATCCACCAGTCATGTTGTCGAAATCGGTAAAATGCGTCAACACGCCGTCGGATAATTGCTCACCTTTCATTCTCGCATTGATTCGCGCCATCGCCGATTTGAGCACTTCGCTAATCACGGCCGCCGAGTTCGCATTGCGTTCGTCTTGGATTTGAAAGATTCGTTGTTCCGCTTGAGAAACGAGATCTGTTGCGTCCTGAGAGTCGTCATAGGCATCGCGAAGGATGCTGCTAGACGCATCGATCAAGCGTCGCATCGTCGACTTTTTGCGGACGATTTGCGCGTAGTATTTAGCATGCGCCGCATTCGGGACGCTGTTCGCGAGCTTGCCAAGATACGCAGCGCCACCGATCAGCTCGAACTCGCCCGCATCTTTCAAACGACTCACCAGAAGCGTTACGTCGATTTTCTGCCCGGCATCGTGCATCGCGTGAATGTGGGTGAAAAGCATGCGATGTGCATCGTCATAAAAATCCTCACTTCGGATCTCTAGCACCAGATCGTTGCAGACGTCGGGATTCAGCAAAACGCTTCCGAGCACTCCCATTTCGGCATTCAAGTCCAGCGGCGGTGACCGTTCGAGAATATCGACGGGGCGTTGTGCTTTACCCTTCAGCGATCCCTCGTCGCGACGACGATTTGTCTTAGGTTCTGTAACCATGCTTGGTACTTGCTCCATCCAGTGGAATGAACGCGAAAGATTTGCAATTCAGCATTGTACCGTGCTTGGTCAAATCAACGAGCAAGACTAGATTTAGTATTTTCAGATCGGCGCGATACTAGTTCGACTGTCCCCAATCGAGCCCTCCTCGTGCCGAAGGTGAGTAGGTTGAGGTAATTGGGGAAGTTCGCGGGAGATTATTTGGACAGCGCCACCTTGCGCTGGAGTACAGGTTTTAGCCGATTTTGGAGTGTTCGACATGCACGGCGCCTAAAGGCTGTACTCCAACGAGTTTGCGACAAGTTCACGCGTTCAAAGTGGCGCTGTCCAGTTACATTCTGGTTGCCAA
>JANPLJ010000129.1:0-13955 GCA_031426475.1 Pirellulaceae bacterium
GATATTCCTCTCGCTTTTTTTCCCCATCTATTTTGTCACCACGAATACGATTGGCGTTTCCGACGAGATAACACTTGCAAATCGGCTTTGGCTCAAAGCGGGCTTAACCGTCGTCCTGTTCTTTATATTGCCGATCGTTTATGCATGGTGGCGTGGCTTGGACTCGACACGCGTCTTTCGTTTCTCGGCAGAAGCTCGATCGATCCTTTGGTTACCTGGACTGTTGCTGATCGCGTGCAGTGCTTGGACCGTTGCGCACGAAATTTTTGTATTCTCCGAATGGCTTGGAATCGCAAGCCTTCGCCCAGAACAACTCGCCGCTGCCAATGAAACGAAGCTCGCACTGCAGAAACTTCCTCTCGTCCTGATCTGGCTAACGATGGCCGTTGTACCAGCGATTTCGGAAGAGGTTTTCTTTCGCGGATTCTGTTTTCGATGCTTGCAATCTACGGCGAAACCAGCGCTCGCGATCGTGCTTTCCGCAATTCTGTTTGGACTGTTCCATGTCCTGGCCGGTAATATTCTTGCCGTCGAGCGATTCCTGCCAACGGCGGCATTGGGAGGAATCCTTGCTTGGTTGGCTTGGCGATCAAACTCGTTGATTCCGGGAATCCTCGTTCACGCAGTTCACAACGGATTGCTGTTCACGATTGCACGGTACGAAGTCACGCTAGAAGAATACGGTTGGGGAATGGCGGACCAACGGCACCTTCCGATCGCATGGATCGCATCCGGAATCGCGGCATTCGCGATCGGAATTGGGTTGTGTTATCGCTTGCGGCCCTTTGGTCCCAGAATTGAAGGGACATAAAGGACGTAAAGGACATCAGGGACGACTCATCAATCTGCGCGGTTCGCTGCCAGCATCTCGGTCAGCTTTTCGACCACGCGTCGGCCGCTGGCGCTGAGCGGGATCGAATCGAGTTCTTTCAACGTCACCCATCGACTTGGTTGACCCGAAAGTTGAATTCCCGAGCGTTTTGTCATCAGCTTGGAATTCTGATCGACTCGCGCGCGAAAGCAATTTAGCGTGATCCGGTACTTCGTAACCGAGTGCTTTACAGAAAACAACGATGACTCGATCTCGCAATCGATATCAAAAACTTGCTTGGCAACCGACTCGATTTCGATCATTAACGTCTTCGTTCCATTCGAATTCGATATTTCAAATCGAGGAAAGTCCCATAAGCCAGTCCACCATTCGTCGGGCCCTTGCTGTCGAATCAAGTATTGGCTTCGCGAGTTCACCACGATTAATGCGGCTTCATGTCGATCTTGATAATTCGTTTTCTTCTTCGGAGCAGGAATACTAGCCTGGAGACCATCCGCGAACGTCGGGCATAAATCCATCAAAGGACATGCCTCACAGTTTGGTTTAGGCTGACAAACGAGCGATCCAAGTTCCATCACCGCCTGATTGATCGTCCTACCATTTTCGCGAGGCAAAAGCCTTTCCGCGAATGCCCACAGCGATTCTTGTGATCCTTTGTCCGTTAGCGGCTCTTCGAGCCGAAGCAATCGGGCATAGAGACGCTGTGTGTTCGCCTCGACGATCGGCGTGGCTTGGTTGTAGGCGAACGAACAGATCGCGCCCGCCGTGTATCGACCGATCCCGGGCAATGCCAAAACGTCTTCGAATTTCCTCGGAAAGCTCGAACCGTGATGAGATACGATCTGACGGGCGGCAGCATGCATCTGACGCGCGCGTCGATAATACCCAAGTCCCTCCCAGTGTTTCAGGATTTCCGTTTCATCCGCTGCAGCCAATGCTTGGACCGATTCGAATCGCTCCAGAAACCGTGCGTAATATGGAATCACAGTCGCGACTTGGGTTTGTTGCAGCATGATCTCGCTGACCCAAATGGCGTACGCGCTGTCAGTAGTTCGCCAGGGCAGGGTACGCCCGTGTTTTTGATACCAGCGAATCAGTCGTTGTCGAAAGAGACGAAGCCATCGAGCGTCAATCCAAGCGGGCAACAACATCATCATGCCGATTTTTGATTAAGATGCTTCCTCGACCCCGTAAGAAAGGGGAGCCGAATTCGTCGGAATTCGGATGAGGCTTGAAAAACAACGTTTGCAGCGATTCATCCAAAGTCTGACGACTTCGGCTACGACGACTATCCTATGTTTCGTCTATTGAAAATTATCTTAGGGTAGATCAGGCTGCTCACCGAGCATCACATCAACCGTTGCGATCGTCGACTTTCTTCCCTCTAAACCGTCGATGGAATCCTTACGCTCAAATTCCACTTTCACCACGGCACCGGGCGGGTACTTGGCGAGCTCTGCACGCAATTCCACGAAGCGTTCGATTTTTTTGCCTTGTATGGTAAGAATTCTATCTTCCACTCGAAGTCCAGCTTGTTCGGCTCCGCTGCCAGGGGTTATCTGATTGATAACCAGTCCATCTAAGCTACTACCTATCCCGAGGAAGCCGCCAAGCCCGAAAGTAACATCCGCCCCTTCCAATTGTTTCGTGAGTTTTTCCGCGCCGTCCGCACTCATTCTTGTCCCAAACAATCGCAAGCGTCCCCAAAGCGGCAGATTTCCGAGAATTTCGATCGATGTGTCGTCGATTGGTGTATACAGAATCTCGAGTCCTTCTAGTCGATCGAGTGAATAAAGGGCTTTCAAATCCTCGCTCGTAATCGATGTATTTCGAATCTGCAACGTTCGCAAGTTCGGAATCTTGACGATCTGCTCCAAGCATTCCCGATCGATGCGTGGACCGATCAGGCGTACTACTCGAACATCGGATAGCCACCTTACGCAGTCGAGGTCTTCAATCGTTCCTCGAAAAGCCTCATTGATTCGCAAGACGTACAGCATTTCATAACGCATGTTCATCGCAAAGAGCTTATCGGGTTCCAGTCCAATGAACGCTGAAAGATGACTAAGGTAGTCCGTTGCGCGACTAGACTGTGTCATCCGAATAGCCTCGATCACCCCCATTGCGATCGATGACCGAGCGGACACGCCCCCTTCGGCGACGCGATTCAAAGCGTCATAGGCTAACGCTCCGTAGCCTTCATCAGGGTTCGTCGACCAACGTCCAAGCAGACGAATGAGTCGATTCGCTGCGTCCTCTTCTAATGATTCGATCGCTCGTTCGACGGCTGGCAGGGCAAGCGTTGGATGTGGCTGAAGAAGCTGGATGGCAAGCTGGCGTGAAGCGTAAGAATCGCTTTCTAAATGATGAATCCATCGATCGATTTGTTCCTCCGTAGGCGATTCGATCGCGCTTTGTGGATCCTGCCCGAAGGTTTCGCAACGGGAAACAAATAATCCGATTGCGCAGACTATGACGTACACCAAGGGTCTGCCGATCCCAATTCTCTCCAGATTTAATCGATGTATCAGCATTGTGCTTCGAAGGACAACGGCTTGCGACGGCGGTTCGGAATATGACGGGACCTTGAGAATAAAAAAAACAAACCTCCCAATCGCATAGCAATCTAACATGGATTATACCCGATAGACAGATGAGAAGGCGTGCCAGTCAGGATGACAGGCACTGCGGCATGGATGCCCAGAAGCCTTTGGCTGATTGGAACACTGAGGTTCCGCGAACGGATTCAGGGTAAATAGCTCTGCGCTAGGGATTGGCGCTCAACGCGAAATTACCCAAAACAAGGAGGTTTACAATGAACAGAAAACAATGGCTTCGCGGCTTAGCCGTCAGTTTAAGCGTCACCGGAATTCACGGATTCTCTCACGGCCAAGGCTATATTCCTCCTGGAAGCGGACTTGCCCCAAGCTCGTTCCCATCACCTTACGTCCCCGCTTATCCGAGCATGCCCCAAGCTCAGATGTTCGTCGGGAGCGGATACCCGTATCTGGCGCAGAACAACTCGGCTCCGAACTCCGGACACGTTCATGTTCCCCAAGGCAACTACACGGCTGCCGGCGGCCAGCACAGTTCGATTCCGTCCGTGAGCGGAAATCACGTGCAAGTGCAACCTTCTCAAACCGCTCCGCTGCCACCCGTCGATCATTCGACTCCCGTTCAAAGCAGCCACACCTCGAGCGTTCCGTCGACAGCGCCGATTTATCAGGTACCAACACAACAGTATTCAGCACCGCAACAAAACTTGGCTCCTCAACCGGTGCCCATGACTCAACCTCTCTACCAAAATAGTCCAACGGTCTCGGCAGACGGCTCCGCACCATGCCAGTCGTGCAATCAATCGCAAGGCGGCGTTTGGAGTGGTTACGGCGGCGGACCGATCAGCAGTGTATCGAGCTGCGGCGGACCAAGCTGCTACTCGGGTATCGCGACAAGTTACGCAGGCGGAGTCGTTGCACCTAAGCCATGGATTTTCGGCGGCAATGCATTGATCTTCGATCGCATTGATAATGACTACACGCGATTCTCGAGTACAGCGCTACCAGGGCCTACGTTCCCATCAAACACGTCGACCTTAAGTACATTTGACGCTCGAATGGACCGAACAGGTGGTTTTGAACTCTTCGGAGGCCGATACTTTGGCTGCGGCAAGTATGCGTTGGTCGGCAGCTATTGGGGCCTCTTCCCTGATGACCAAACGCGGACGGAGCTCGATGCGGATCAAACGGCAGGTACCCCTTATCTCATCACCGATGTGCCTTTTACGGTAGCTGGACCTGGCGGAGGCAATGTACACGGAATTGAAATGGCAGGCGTTGATAACTTCTACGACCTATACACCAATGCTTATGCTCACCGCTTGATTCGAAGGCAAGATTACAACAACGTAGAAGTCAATTTGTTCTCGTTTGGTTTAGGCGGTGCGGTTCGTCAAGGAGTCGCAGGTTGTGGCAGCGGGTTGGGAACAGGAAGTATTGGTGGATGGGCCAACGGTCGCATCGGTCGAGGTGGGATTGGTCACGGCAAGGTTCTAAGCTCGCAATGCGGCGCCGACCAGTCCTGCAGTGATAGCGGCTGCGGCTCTTGCACCACCGCCTGCAATGTCGGATGTGCCGGGCCATGTGCTCCGATTATTGGAGCGCAATGTAGTCCACTACGCTTTACGTGGCTCGGTGGATTGCGATGGTTCCGATTTGGCGACTACATGGAATACGCCGCCAGCGATACCGACGCCGCTTTTGGAGGTGTAGACGACTACTATTATCGCAATACGGTCCGGAACGATTTGGTAGGTGGCCAGTTGGGAGGACGACTCACTTATTGCACTGGTCGTCGCGTCAACGTCTATGGTGGCACTAAAGTTGGTGTTTTCGGCAATCGCGTCAATTATGACACCTACGCAGGTTCAACGACGACAGCTGCGGTCGTAACATCGAACAACTCGTACGACGGCCAAGACTACAACTTCCAGGAATCCACGACGGGCTTGGCTCTTCTCGGAGAAAGCGAACTCGGATTAGGTGTTCGACTTTCGTCCTGCTGGACAGCCAATGCGGGATATCGCGTAATCGGCGTATCTGGGATCGCGACGGCCCCGGGGCAAATTCCAAGAGATTTCTCGATGTTGAATGACGTTCGACGTATTAACCATGACGATAGCTTAATTCTTCATGGCGTTTCGTTCGGAGCGATGTATAACTGGTAGTGGAATTAAAAGTTCTCGAAGGACATACTAAGGGGTGGCCGCGAATCCTTTGATTCACGGCCACCTTTTTGATTTTCTATGTGATGCACCTTGATTATGGCTCGCGACTTTCGCCCTCAAACCATCAACGCCGACCTGGTCGATGACCTTAATCATCTGGTGAGGCTTGCGATTCGTGAAGATCTAGGGCGTTCCGTCGACCTGACCACGCTGGCGCTGGTTCCGGATGCGAGTCCAGCTCAAGCCGCGATTGTGGCGCGCAAAGCTGGCGTCGCAGCCGGGATCGACTTGATCGATCTGATCATTCAAGAGATGGACGCGCCGATCACCGTTGAACCGATGGTCGGGGACTCGCAAGATTTTGTTCCCGGTCAGACGTTAGCGGTCCTCGCAGGAGATTCGCGAAGTTTATTGACGTGTGAACGCACGATTCTGAACTTTCTCGGTCGACTCTGCGGCATCGCGACTTGGACACACTCGTTTTGTGAACGTATCGAGGGAACTCGGGCCAAGCTGTACGACACGCGAAAAACAACGCCTGGCTGGCGACGCCTTGAAAAATATGCAGTCCGTTGCGGCGGTGGGCACACCCATCGAATGGGCTTATACGATGCGATCCTGATTAAAGACAATCATCTGGCTTGTCGCGCCAATGCAAGCGGCTTTCTTCTTAATACAGGTGAAGCTGTCGAGCACGCTCGGGCCTTCGTTCAGTCAGGTGCCGTCAAGCTCTCGGAACCGCCGATCATTCAAATTGAGATCGACCGAATCCAACAGCTGGATGATGCACTCGACGCACGCCCCGACATTATCTTGCTTGACAACATGTCAAACGACCAGCTTCGCGAAGCCGTGCTTGTGCGCAATATTCATGCTCCAGGAGTCGAGCTGGAAGCTTCGGGGGGCGTCTCACTCGATACGATCACTGGTATCGCCAAGACCGGCGTCGACCGGATCAGCGTTGGGGCATTGACGCACTCGGCGGTGAATCTTGATCTGGGACTCGACTGGATCGTCGCCGTTCGCTCCGCAAAGAAAGCGTAAAGAAACAGTGGTCCCGCGGGACGGCTCGTCAGCAGGACGGCTCGTCAGCGGGACGGCTCGTCAGCGGACGGAGCCGCTGACCCACGATTTAGCTTCGGCCTTAGTCTGCGGCTTCTTGCTTTGGTTCGGGAAGGAACAGACCAACGACTAGGGCAATCACCGCAATCGTCGTTGCGACGTATCCAGCCGCCGCTGCGATATCTGCAGGCAGTACAACCGCAGGATTCTCGGCAAGCATCGGTGCTACGAAATTCGTCGTCACCAGCGCCATGCTTGTCCCAATCATGCGGCCTCCAACGTTGGTTGCAAAACTTCCTCCCGTTCCTCGAAGATGCATTGGGAAGACTTTCGGAAGATACTCGCCGAAGTAGCTAAACTGCCCGACCGTCAAGAGCCCGCAAAGCGCATAGGCCCAAAGGAACGTTTGGCCACCCGTCCCAAAGAAAACGAAATAAGTTAACGGAACCATAATCAACAGCGGGATCTGAAAAATCTTCAGGAGCACAACACGCTTGATTCCCATGATGACCAGCACCGCTAGCAAGATTCGCCCGACCAAGCCCCCCATCTCCTGGTGCAATTGAACCGTATCGGCGTACTCTTTGATCTCGTCGTTGTGCGGTTTCTGTTTCACAAAGTTGGCTTTGATCTGGCCCATGACGGCAGCTCGACCTGGATCGTCCTTTGCCAAATCATTCAGTTGCGTGTTGAGTTTCTTCGCTTCGATTTGCAATGGCTTCAACTCCTTCGCCTGCTCAGCCACGTCGGGCAATCCAGGTGTGACTCGAGCAACGGTGATTTGCAACGCTCCGAAGGCGACACCATAAGCACATGCGGAAAGAATGGCCGTGACCAATGTAACCCGCCTCAGCTCAGGCGAAAACAAAGCCGCGAAACTCGGCCGCTTCAAGGTTCCCGCCGCGCGACGCTCTTTCCAAACTTGGCTTTCTGGAACAAAAGGCAACAGAAGAGCGATCGGGATCGCCGGAAGAATTCCCGTCATCAATAGATAGCGCCATGAATTAGGCGTCGACGATCCCAATCCGACGGGCAATCCGAAGTCAGGCAAAATCGCTATATTCGCACTGATCCAAATACTGATGGCGGTAACCAAAACGCCCCCCAAAGACGCAAACATCTGCGTGATACCAAGCCACTTTTCTTTCTCGCGACGATCCTGAAAGACTTCGGCCAACCAAGTAATGGCGGCGACGAACTCCACGCAGACGCCGATAAACGTCGTGCTTCGAAAGAAGACAAACGTCGCGAGATTCGGAGCATAGGCAGCGCAAAATGGCGATAGCGAATAGACGAAAATACTCGCCGCCATAATCGACTTGCGACCGAAACGATCGACCAACCAACCTCCGAGCAATCCGAATATTCCTCCGCACAACGCCGAAATCCACAGCAGGCGTCCGACCCATGCAGTGACCAACGGATTGTTGAGCGGAACTTGCAGTAGCTCAGCAATCGCGGGAGCAGCCACCAACGGCGTCATCAACAATTCGTAGGTGTCGAACAAGAATCCGATACTGGCGATAATGATAATCAACCAGGTAACAACGGAGAATTTTTTAGTCGGTTGCATAAGTACGGGGCAGTGAAAGGTGGGATGAAATGGGAAGGGCGGGGTTATTCGGAAGCTGGCATTCTAACGCAATCGACATAGTACTTGCGTTGACCGTTGACTTCTTCTTCGACCAAGCCATGGATATCGGTATCGAAGCCAGGGAACATTTCATTGAACTTCCTAGCAAAACAAAGATACTCCACGATCGTCTTGTTGAATCGCTCGCCAGGAATCAACAACGGAATTCCGGGTGGATAAGGCGTCAGCAAAACCGCCGTTGCTCGGCCTTCCAGTTCATCGATCTCGACACGATCGATCTCATCATGCGCCATCATGGCAAACGCATCGGACGGTTTCATGGCTGGCTGCATCGGAGACAAATACATTTCCGTTGTCACGCGCGCTACATCGCTTGCCTTGTAGGTGTCGTGCAGTTGCTGCGAAAGATCACGCAGTCCGATCCCTTCATATCTTGGGTACTGTTGAGCAAACTCGGGCAAGATCTTCCACATTGGCTGGTTCTTGTCGTAGTCATCTTTGAACTGCTGCAGGGAACTCAGCAACGTATTCCAACGACCTTTGGTGATTCCAATCGTGAACATAATGAAGAACGAGTAGAGTCCCGTCTTCTCGACGATGACTCCATGTTCAACGAGATACCGCGTGACAATCGAGGCCGGAATACCGCTCGCCGCAAATTTCCCAGAAACATCCAAGCCCGGCGTAATGACCGTCGCTTTGATCGGATCGAGCATATTGAAGTTGGGGGCCAAGTTGCCAAACCCATGCCAATTTTCGTCGGCTCGCAGCACCCAGTCGTCGCGTTCACCAATCCCGTCTTCCGACAACGAATCGGGTCCCCAAACCTTGAACCACCAATCATCGCCGTATTCGTCGTCGACTTTTCGCATCGCCCGGCGAAAATCGATCGCCTCCATGATCGACTCTTCCACCAACGCGGTTCCGCCCGGCGGTTCCATCATCGCTGCCGCAACATCGCATGATGCGATGATGGCGTACTGAGGCGAAGTCGAAGTATGCATCAGGTACGCTTCGTTGAACGTATGTCGATCGAGCTTCTTGTTGACGGGCTCGCGAACAAGAATCTGAGAAGCTTGTGAAATCCCAGCCAGCAGCTTATGCGTTGAATGGGTCGCAAATATCATCGATTCCTTCGGCGGCTGACGATTGCGACCGATCGCATGCATGTCTTTATAGAAGTGATGAAACGCCGCGTGCGGCAACCAGGCTTCATCGAAATGCAACGTTCCGATCTCGCCATCCAAAAGCTTCTTAAGATCCTCTACGTTGTAGATAATCCCATCATAAGTACTTTGCGTAATCTTCAAAATACGGGGGCGGCGTTCGGGGTGCTTCGCTTGAGCAGCCTTGGCAAACGGATTGGCATCAATCTTTTTCTGAATGTTCTCAATCCGAAATTCATCTCGCGAAATCGGCCCAATAATGCCAAGGTTATTTCGCGTCGGTGTCAAGAATACTGGGACCGCACCCGTCATGATAATCGAATGCAATATCGATTTGTGACAGTTGCGATCGACGACCACAATATCACCGTTCGCGACGGTCGAATGCCAAACAATCTTGTTCGATGTCGACGTCCCATTCGTCACGAAAAAACAATGGTCGGCCCCGAAGATTCGAGCCGCATTGCGTTCCGAAGCAGCCACCGGTCCCGTGTGATCGAGCAACTGTCCGAGTTCTTCGACTGCGTTGCAAACATCCGCTCGCAACATGTTTTCGCCAAAGAACTGGTGAAACATTTGCCCGACAGGACTTTTGAGAAAAGCGACGCCCCCCGAGTGACCCGGGCAATGCCAAGAATAGGAACCATCGGATGCATAGTGGACCAACGCGCGAAAAAACGGAGGCGCCAGTCCATCGGTGTAGGCTTTTGCTTCTCGCAAAATATGCCTCGCGACAAACTCGGGCGTATCCTCAAACATATGAATGAAGCCGTGCAACTCCCGCAGAATGTCATTGGGGATATGCTGCGATGTTCGTGTCTCTCCGTACAGGAAAATCGGAATGTCGGCATTCTTGAATCGGATTTCGCTAATGAACGATCGCAAATTCGTCAGGGCCGAGGCCATCGGTACTTCGGTTGCGAATTCATCATCGTCGATCGAAAGGATGAAGCCAGAAGCTCGGCTCTGCTGCTGGGCGAATTGCGACAGGTCTCCGTAGTTCGTCACGCCGACAACTTCGGTACCTTCCCGCTCGATCGCCTCAGCGAGGGCACGAATTCCCAATCCAGATGCATTCCCGGAACGAAAATCCTCGTCGATAATGACGATCGGGAATTTGAATTTCATCGTTAGTTCTCAATACTTGCAGAGTTCAATTAGAGTAAACACAGAGTAAATCGTGACCGAAGAAGGTTATATCGCAAAGGGGGCAACGGGCCCGCTCGCGGTTTCATGATTCTTATCGAGCTGACAAATACCGGACAATACAAATATGGCTGAACTGATCTTGGCAAGCTCGTCGCCCCGTCGTCGGGAGCTTTTGTCCCGTTTTGGGATCGATTTTCGGGTCGTCGAACCCGACCCATCAGCCGAATGCGGCATTTGTTCAAGGGAAACGCCGCCGGAAATGGTAGCCCGATTAGCCTACCAAAAAGCCGCGAATGTCATCGACAAGTTATCCGATGGCCTTGTTATAGCCTGCGATACCGTTGCCGAATGCATGGGACAGATCCTTGGAAAACCCAATGATCGAGAGCACGCAAAACAAATGCTGACGCGTTTACGAGGCAGACCGCATTCGGTCTATAGCGGCTTATGCTTGTGGGACAAAGCATCCTCCCGACGAAGTGTTCGCGTGGTCGTATCGCGGCTTACCATGCAATCGATAACCGACGTCGAAATGGAAGCCTACCTCGATACCGAGCTCTGGATGGGAAAATCCGGCGCCTTTGGATTTCAAGACGGCCCTTCGTGGATTCATCTCCACGAAGGGTCCGAGACCAATGTCGTTGGGTTGCCGATGGAAGTTCTCACCGAAATGCTCGCGGAATTCGGTAAACCACTCGCTACAGCTCGTACCCAGCACGATAGGTGGGCTTGATCATCGCATCGTAAGCGTTGGTCCCTTTAATCTTCATGTTCGCTTGATCCCATTCCAGTCGGGGACTTTCGACACTGATGCCATCGTTTTTCGATTCGCCAGCCGCCCAAACAGCCAGGTTTCCGAGCAAGATGACTTCGGTAAGTTTCCCTGCATAGTTCTGGAAGTTAGACCAAGTTCCGTTTGGATTGCCGTCCTTGATCGCCCTTGCGAACTCTTTGAAGTGTCCTGGGCTTTTCACGAAGTCAACTTCTTTATCGTCACCGCCGAGCATAACATACTCGGCCCCGTAGTCGTTCGGCGAGTAGATTTTGCCTTTGTCACCGACGACTAAACAACCGCTATTGCTTCGTTCTTTACCTTCGATAAGCTCAGGATCGACTTTGTTTCCGCCGTCGTACCAGTAGAACTTCAACGCAGGTCGTGAGTCGGTCGCCGCGAATTCGAACGTGATTTTCGAACTGGCAGGATAGGTTTCCTGATTATGACCACTGGTCGTGGCCTGAACCGCAATCGGATTGACCAAATCGCAACCGGCGAACGGCATGTTCAGTGTGTGGCAAGCCATGTCGCCGAGAGCTCCCGTTCCAAAAGCCCAAAAGCCTCGCCACTTAAACGGATGATAAGCCCTGCTGAATTCTCGCATTTCGACGGGACCGATGAACTCGTCCCAATGAATATGCGATGGCACAGGCTCACCCTCGGGTCGTGTCCCGCCTTGCGGCCATACGGGCCGATTCGTCCAGACGTGGACCTCTTTGACCGTTCCGATACAACCAGCCTTTATCTTCGCCGCAGCTTCTCGCAGCCCCGACTTTTCGCAGCCTTGGTTCCCCATCTGCGTCACCACTTTATTCTCAGCAGCTAATTCCGCCAACCGTCGAGCTTCGTACATCGTTCGAGTAAGCGGCTTTTGTGTGTAACAGGCCTTGCCCATTTTCAACGCCATGGCCGTAGCGACCGCATGAGCGTGGTCCGGAATGCTAACGGTTACCGCGTCGATACTTTTTCCGACTTCGTCGAGCATCTTCCGATAGTCGTGGAAAACGGCAGCACTTGCAAAGCCATCGTCCTCCTTGCGTTTGGCGATCGTTTGATCGTCAATGTCACAGATCGCGACGATCCGACCGTTTTTCTCCGCATCTTCCGAATCACTTTTGCCTTTGCCGCCAACTCCAATACAAGCGAATCGAATTTCTTCCAACGCCGAGCGACTTTCTTTGGGAGCGATACCTCCAGCTGCCCAATAGCCACCAGAAAGCGCAGAAGACGTTTTGATAAAAGTACGACGAGAGGAAAAACGTTTCATCATGACCAAGCGTGGCTCCATAGAAAGGAAGGCATTGACGGACAATATGGGTGTTTCAAGAACACGCTCCAACACATTTAACACCAATTGTAACGATTTTTTCAGTGATAGCGATCCAACTCTTTCAAGTCTGGACATCCATAGCATCGAGGCTCATGCGATAATCCTTTGCCGGTCGAAAACAGCAAATGGACGGATCCGTGTGAGCAAGAATTTGATTGGCTACGACGCGGAGCGCCTGGCGATCTCGTAAGATCCGTTTTCCGTCCTCATCGCAAGGAGATATAATCCATGTGGCGCGCGTTTTTTTCTGCCATCGGAATCGTGCTTCTCATCCTGGGAGTCGAGTGCCTTTTGATCGACAGTGCGGTTCTGGCAGCCGGCGTCGTCGATGACCCCATGCCAATTCAGAACTCGGGACTCTTTGGCGCTGCTGCACCTCAAATGGCAGCAAATCGCATCTTTCGACCCGCCGAATGGATCCCTTGGAGCCTCCTCGCCTCCGGAGCAGTCGTCCTACTTTACGCAGTTTCGCTCCGACGCGCTCCAAACTAGCGAAAGGTTCCGTTCGTCCTTTTGGTCCCTTTCGTCCCTTAAAAAGCGACCTAAGGGACGCCAGTGGCCAAAGCGACATCTGTGAACGTTCGCTTTATCTCCAAGCCCATTTTAGTGATTGACGACGACCCTATCCCGGTGTACCATGACCATCGAAGTTTTTAATACAGTTAATTTATGTATTAGAGAAGCTAATCGAGGTTTACTTGGATACACGCCGTCACAGCACTTCCGTTCAGCTACGTTCGCTCCGCATTTTCTGCGATGTTGTGCGGCGCCGTAGCTTTTCCCAGGCGGCTCACGATCATGGGCTAACGCAAGGCGCAGCGAGCCAAGCGGTTCAGCATCTTGAAGACTACTTGGCAGTCCAGCTGATCGACCGGTCGAAGCGACCGCTTGTTCTGACCGCCGAAGGCGAGAAATTCTACGACGGCGTTACAGGTCTTTTGCGACAATTCGATACCCTTGTCGAGGAGACGCAGGTTGGGGATGGCGACGTTACCGGGCAAGTTACCGTCGGTGCGATCTACTCGATCGGGCTGAGCTACTTGCCGTCGATACAGGATCGCTTCAGGAGCAAATTCCCAGGTGCGGTGTGCGAAACCAAGATGGCCCACCCACATGAAGTTTATCGAATGGTGGAGCAGGGAGCGGTCGACTTTGGGGTCATCAGTTATCCAGCTCCATCGCGATATATCTCGTCGATCGAATGGCGCGACGAACCGATGATTTTGGTTGGCTCGCCGCGGCATCGTCTTGCAGTCGCTGGTTCGATCGCGGCAGCAGACCTTTCCGAAGTGGGCTTAGTCGCGTTCGCGCCAAACCTACCGAT
>JANPLJ010000130.1:0-8959 GCA_031426475.1 Pirellulaceae bacterium
CGACAACAAGAGCCGGGAGCGTTAGCGACGAGTTAGCAACGAATGCAAGCATCGGAATCGCCAATGATTTGTAACGAAAAAGCGATTCAAGCAGTCCTTCGCTGACGCTTCAGGCTCTTGCGGTTACAGGCGCTTTCAGCCCACCCAACCCCCGTTTATCTAAGTGACAATGCACTAGTAAAATCGATCGTCTAAGGCACTTCTTCCACCGTCTTGGCGTGGGTGGCCACGTCCAAAACCATACTGCTACAACGACTCGCTTTCCTGACCAGCAAACCGCAAGCCGCGAATGATCGCTTGTCGGGCTGCTTCTACATCTATCGCAGTGACAAGCTCGATGTTCTTGCGTTGACGAGCATACGGTCTGCGATCGATAATTGTTGCTCCGCGGGTCAAGACACCTAGTTCTTCAATGTCAATGGTCGCTTCTTCTGTGGTTAACAAGGTTGGTTCGATCAGTGCCAGAACCCCCACGATCGCTTGAAAACTAACCATCTCCTGAGCACACTGCTGCCGCATCGTTCGGTAATAGTGCGGTAGGATCGCATGAAGGAGAGCTCCGGCACGTGTATACCGAGCTGGCAGTTGATCGATAAGATCCAACCCGAATGTCACTTGGTTCGTGACCTCCAAGGGTATCAATGTCTTCGTCGTCGCTGATCGAAAGATATTGGAAGCGCTGACTGGATCAAAATGCATGTTGAACTCGGCAGCCGGCGTCACGTCGCCAATTCCGTCCCGCGTACCGCCGACGATAACCAACCGGTCGACCATATCGATCAAACTCGGATCGCGTCGAAAGGCAAGCGATACCCCGGTGAGCGGCCCAAGACAAAGGATCGATACTTGACCTGGCTCCGATTTAAGACGATCGGCGATCAGTTTTTCGCTGGGCATGATGTGCTGCCGTCCGACCGGCGTCATCCCGATGTTGCCAAGTCCATCGACGCCATGCAAGTTGCAGCGGTCGCTAACCGGCGCGTCTTCTGGATCCGTGGCAGCCCCTAATCTGGGATGGCGAGGTGGATCCAGCCGTTCGACGATCGCTTGAAGATTTTGAGTGCTCCGAACCGCATCGACGGTCCCTGAACATGCCGTAAGCGCGACAATTTCAAGCCGCGGATCAAACAAAGCTAGCGTAAGAGCCACGGCATCATCTATGCCAGGATCGCAATCGATGATGACTTTACGCGGCATTTTGAACTCGAATCATAGGGGTGAACACAGATGTAACAAAAAATCAGCTTCCGCATTTTAGTCGGACTAGGAATTTGAAGCCACGGGTGCACATATCAGCTCCCGCATTACCTTTAGCTGACGCATTACCCCTGGTAGCCGAAGTCGTCAGACTTCGGACGAATCCTCCTGCCTTGCCAAGAATGCGTATTCCTCCAGGCGATTGATCTTGAACCGTAGAGCCAAAACTTGCGACACTCCGGGCAATATCGCGAACATCGGTAGCGGAACGCGGGAGCCGTCCGGTTCTTCGATCGTTTGAAGAACCGGACGGCTCGCGCCGTTCCGCTTACGAAGTAATTGGTCACGCAAAAAGAACTCGTTTAGATGACTGTATCGACAACCATCGAAAGACCTCAGCGCTGGGACCATCCCTTGGATCCCACGATGCAGGATCGCGATCTGGAATGGCTCCTGAGCATGGAACCGTTCGCTTCCATGGACGCAAAACGATTCAGTCAATCGGCATCGTTGCTCGATATCCTCAAGTCTGACACTCGGATCAATCGCTACGAACACGGTGACGTGATTGTTCGCGAAGGCGACTATGGCAGCAGCGCTTATATTGTTCTGCGAGGCAAGGTTAGAATCCTGCTGACGCAACTGGAAGCCGAATCGTTGGGACGATCATCCGAAAAGCAAGTTTCGTGGTGGACGTCGCTTCGCGATTCCTTGCGAAATTGGCCAGCCCCCGAAATGCGTCCGATCGCACAGACCAAGGATACCACCACGGGCGTTCGCCAAGTCGATGACCGACCGCGTGTTTTTTTGCAAGATGCATCGGCGATTCTCGACGGCCATGCGTCCGAGCCGCTCGGACCCGGCGAATTGTTTGGCGAGTTGGCAGCAATCACGCGAGCCTCGAGTAACTACACCGTGGTAGCCGATGGTCCCGTCGTACTGCTCGAAATTCGATGGCAGGGGTTACGTCTGCTTCGTCGCGAACCAACGTTCCAGCAGCAACTCGATCGTCGTTATCGCGAAGCCAGTTTGAAGACACACCTTCGCGAGACTTCGATGTTTCGATTCGTACCGCCTGAGCATTTAGAGAAGATTGCGGACGCCACGCAACTCGTTAGTATGGGAGACATGGAGTGGTTCGCCGACTATCAATCGACGCGAACCTTGGATGTGCAAGACCGTATCAAGGCGGAGCCGATGATTGTCCAAGAAGGCTCACCGGCCAATTGGCTGATTTTGATTCGATCCGGATTCGCGCGATTGAGCTATCAACATGGGCATGGCCATCGAACGTTGGCTTACTTGGGCCGCGGTCAAGTCTACGGATTGAACGAGCTCGTTCACAATGCAGATGTCCGACTCTCCGAAGCGATGTTGCTTCCATACCAAGAATCATTGCGAGGAATCGGCTTCGTCGATGTTCTCAAAATTCCACGCCGTGTATTCCTTGAACATGGGCTTCCTTTTATTCGAAATGATGAACTGCCACCCACGATCGCTCGACCTCGATACGATGCTGGTGGTCCCGTCGTTTTGAACGCCAAGGAGATAGAACCCCAGGAACAGTTAGAACCCGCACTGCTCGAATTCCTCGTCGACAATCGATTGATAAACGGTCGTCAGACCATGTTAATTGATACCGAACGTTGCACACGCTGCGATGATTGCGTGCGAGCCTGTGCACGAACGCATCAAGGCAATCCGCGGTTCGTTCGCAACGGTCCCCAATTCGGTCCGTTTCAGTTCGCCCAAGCTTGTATGCACTGTGTCGATCCAGTTTGCATGATCGGTTGTCCGACCGGCGCGATCGCTCGCGACACCGAGAACGGAGTGATCTCGATCAATCCGCAAACGTGTATCGGCTGCAAAGTCTGTGCTGAAAGCTGTCCCTACGACAATATCGTCATGGTACAAATCAGCGACCAGCGAGGGCGACGCCTCGTCGATCGCCAAACCCAGATGCCGATCCTTCAGGCCACCAAATGCGATCTGTGTCAAACGCTTCCCAGCGGACCGGCTTGCCAAACAGCTTGCCCCCACGATGCTCTCGTCCGAATCGACATGAGCGATCTCAAGTCTCTTGACCAATGGATGCGTCGTCACGCTGCGTAGATCATGAAAACTCGCTATAAAACGATCAGCAACCGAACATTTCGAGCCATCCTCGCAACCATGGTCGCCGTATTGATTGCGATCATCGTTCAACGGCGATTCGAAACGAACCTAGGACGTCCTGATTTTTTCAGCGGCTATATGCTCTTGGCGACCTGCGCCGGACTGATGCTGCTCTCGATGAGGAAACGATTGCTCGTCCTACCGCTCGGTTCTGTAGCCATTTGGCAGCAAGCCCATCAGTACCTTGGGGGATTTGCTGTGGCCAGCTACCTTATGCATGCCGGCTTCGTCGTACAAGGTGTATTCGAGATCTCACTATCGATTCTCTTCTGGACAATCTCGTTCAGCGGGATTCTTGGATGGTACATCAACTATAGCACGCCCAAACGAATGGTAGCTGCAGGACGAGCAGTCTTGCGAGACGATATAACGAGCCTGCGAAGAGAGATTGCCGAACGAGCTTACGCCATCGCCTTGATGGCCGCTGGGAAACTGGAGAGTTCGACACTCGCAGACCACTATGTACAACGGCTGCAAGGATTCTTTCTCAAACGCCGCTCACTAGCCTATTGCCTCGTTCCCAACGGACGACAGCGTCGCGAGCTCCTACACGATCTCGACCAAATGATACGCTATCTCGGCCCAGAGGGTCGATCATCACAAGCGACCCTTTGTCAGCTGGTTCGCGAAAAAGACGACCTCGATTTCCAATGGGCGATGCAGAATCGCCTGCGTGGCTGGGTCATTGTGCATGTTTCGCTGGTCTGGTCCTTTTTTGTCCTGGTAGCTTGTCACGTCTATACGGTGCATCGCTTCCATGGAATCTAAAAACTATCGTCGACCCGACTCGCAGTGGAAATGCGGACGCTCCTCGGATGGTGAAGGGTGTCCGTTGGGACCCGATCAACGTGGTCGTTGCCAAAGCCAACAATGCCATCCCAAGCGTACGCTTCGATGGTGGCGAAGCTACCTTCAGGTCGCTTTCGCGGTCGCAACGATAGGGATTGTCGTTTGCTTGAAGGTGACGCAACAACACCGCGAAGTTATCGCCCCGGGGCCGCTTTCCATGGCCCACGCACAATTGATTCACAACCCCAGCGATCCGCACCGCTGTGCAAGCTGCCATGAAGACTCGGCAAATCAATTTTCGAATTCGACGATGGATAATGGCATCGCCGCCGTTCATACCCAAACGCAGCGATGCATGGCTTGCCATCTTCGCGAGCTGCCGCAATTGAAACGCTCGACTCCGCATGACCTGCCGTTGGAACAATTGGAATCGATGACCGCGTCGGCAACGTCGCATGCCGATGCCAAGCGTTCGACGTGGCTCGTTAGCTTCGTTAGGAACCAACCGATTGACTGGCATCAGCATCAACTCGCCTGCAGTGATTGCCATCGCGAGCATCACGGCGCCGGCCACGATCTTCAAGCGATCTCGAGCCAACGCTGCCAAGCATGCCATCAAAACCAATTCAACGCCTTCGCCGATGGCCATCCCGAATTCTCGAACTACCCAGACCCTTCAACCGGTCGAATAGCATTTGATCACAGGCGACACCGAGAACAACATTTCTCAAAATCATCCGCTCAGTTCGATTGTCGAACATGTCATGTGAACAGGGCAGAGCAGGGGAGGGTAGGGCAGGTCTTTCGATCCGTTGCCTTCGAAACCGCTTGCGCGTCATGCCACGTCGCCCCGATGAAATCTTCGCTTTCCGACGGCATTGTTGTCTTTCAGTTGCCCAGTATCGATCTCCAACGCCTTGCACAACTCGGCGATCCCATCCGTGACTGGCCGAGCGAAGCTGGGCAGATGCTCGACGGTAGCGTCCCTCCTTGGATGCAATTGCTGTTCATGGGTGAGAAAGACGGAAATACGCTTATCGATAAGCTTCCGGAGAGCGGAAAACTTTCGGATCTCAACATCGACGATCGCGATAATAGACAAGCGATCATTTCGCTCGCAGCCGCAAGTCGACGTTTGCTGAGTCGGCTTGCCAGCGGCGGACAGCAAGAGCTTCAAAAACTTCTTGTTGCAACGTTTGATCCGAAGGACCACGGCTTGATGGAACAGCTCGCCAGAGGCGTTCCGCCCGATCTGTTTCGGCAAGCGTATCAAGATTGGTTCGAACAAGAGTCGAGGCCGAATTTGGTTGCGAATGGTCTAAGGGTTTCTACTGAGCGAGAGCGTCGAACGCTTCGGGATACAAAGGACCAAAAGGACCAAAGGGACGAAAAGGACGAAAGGGCGGTAGAGACGAGCGAGAACGATTTGCTGAGTGGTAGTTCGGATAGTCTCGTTGGCAATTCGTTGCTTACCGACGACCCGGTTCCGTCGGACATACTAGCAACGGATTCGACTTCCACGTTGACGCATGAACTCGAAGGTGCGTCGACTTGGAAACCGTTGAAAGCGATGAAACACCTTGGAGCGGGCGGGTGGATGATCGATCGACAACGAATGGCCATCGTCTACATCCCAACAGGTCATGCAGATCCGTGGCTGACTGCGTTACTGACATTCGCGAGCCAAATGAAGGACGCGGAGACTCATTCGCCTTCAGACGATTTTCCGCAAAGCAATGAAAAGCAAACAAGCGCGATGATGAGATCGATTTTGGCAAAGGATAGCATCGGTCGCTGCCTCGAGTGCCATCAGTCCGTCGATACATCTGGGTCGAGGCCTTTGGAGCCAGTGCATCTGGTTGCCTTTCAAAAAGAACTGAATACAGCGGTCAACCAGCGATGGCGAGCTAACCGATTCGATGCGAGAATCCGACAACTGACGCGTTTCGATCATGGACCTCATCTTCTGCAATCATCGCTAACAGACTGCGCCGCCTGTCACCGTATGGTCCTCAACGAGTCCGTTGCGTTCGGCGTTGCGCATCGCGATTTCGAATCGATGACCGTACAAGATTGCGCATCGTGCCATCAACCCAAGGCTGCCGGCGACAATTGCACACAATGCCACCACTATCATACGAACAGCATCGAACCGTGATCACGGAAGGTCGCACGGCGAGATGAGGGGCAGCGGCTCCGTCCGCTGACCGTTCAGTTTCCCGCGGGCGGAGCCGCGGGTCCACTTTCAACCGAACTACAAATACATTCCGACGAAGCCTTGTGACGCTTCCAACGTCTGTTCGATCTTCGCTAGTCGTTCTCGCGTTTTCTCAAGATCGCCGGCCGCGATGTACCGATCGAATTCAACCACGACTGCGCGATGCACGCTTTCGGAAAGCCACTGTACGATTGCTTGGTTCAGCCAATTGCACGTTTCGTTTAGCAACGAGACCTCTAACTCCGTTCTCGTCGCCTTCAAGTCATCTGCATCGGTGAAGACAGTTCCTTCAAAACGAAACGAAACCGCTCCAATCTGGGGGTCGTTGGTCAAATGGAAGCAACAGTTCGCATTGTGCAGATAATACGTGTTATGCGTACCGTGCGTTTCAATTGCTTGCTTTATTCGAAGCAATTTGGCTGCTAGCTTTGGCGAGGCATCCATGGGAGCATCGAGCCGACTTACGCTTCGCATCGGCAAGCAATCGAACGTAATCTCAACCCAGTTTGCCATCGACGTTTCCTTTTTTGACGGTCACAACGGTCATATCAAAACCCTCGCCAAGAGAATTTGCCGCCTGTGAGTTTTGGGGTAAATGGGGCCTATGGGAAAAACCAGGTGTCGTTAAACTAGCTACTTCACGAAATGGGTGTGTCCTCTGATCTGCTCAGAATAATAGCACGACCTAGACGTTTAATATGCTAACCCAGAATTGGCGAGGTGGCGAATGGAGACAAAAAACCTTTCGAAAGTAAACGTATTATGGATGGGTGGTCTAACTACCGCTTTTTGTTGGCATTTAGGCCTGGCTTTGGCACAGTCGCCATCTGAATTCCAGGTGGTTTCTGGGTCATACGTCACTGAGATCTCCTCGCCCACGGCTGCCGCCTGGACACCGACTCCGGAGTCGCCCAGCAGTCCATCCAGAGTCATTTTAGCGTCGTCAAGCATCCCGTTGAGCGGGGCGCCGGTGATGACTTCCTCGTCGTCCCAGTTTCGTTGGGCTTCCATGGTCGCCAATGCCCGCCTGAATTTGCGAGCCGATTCTCTTCCGAAACCGACTAGTGCCAAGGTTGCCCTTGAAAACGCAACTCTTCAACTTCAGAACTTTCTGTCGACCGCGTCCAACGACCGATTTGCGAATTGGCTAGCCTTTTTGCGATGGAATGATCTCCAAGCCGAACTGGCCAAAGCCGAGCCCGATGTCCAACAGCTTGTCCAGCTAGAACGCAACATGCGTCAGAACTATTTCGGACTCGAGATGAAGCAATTCGTACAGGTTCGCGAGCGGTTAGCCGACTATATCGATGCACTTACGTTTGGAAGCGAGCCAACACAAACGATTGAACTGCTTGACAAGCGGCTTGAACAACTCTCGATTTCGATGCAAACACCTGCCGATGGAGCAGACACCAAACGACAACGAGAAATTGGATTGATCGCGTCATTCCTTGACCAATCGAAGCAGCTACCCGATCTGATTCAGTCGCTGCGGGGGAATTTTTCCAAAGCGAACATCCGGGTCCTCGTTTCCCAAGAATTTGTCCAGAGGCAGTTTTCGCGAGCAGTCGCCGAACCCAATCCTGTCAACGAAGTTATCCTTGGAACACAAATTCGCGGCCAAAGCTTTCTTCAAGGAAGTGTAAGCCCTCTATTGGTTGACAATCCTCGCAACGCGTCGATTCGATTGCTCTTGTCAGCGCACATGAGCAGCAGGAACATCGGCACCAATCGGAATGTTCGTTTTCATACAACCGGTCATTCCGATGTACTGGCGAGCGAAACGATCAGCTTAACCGATTCCGGTTTGGTATCCCAAAACGACACGTCCGTCCAAGCTCCATTGCAGTCGAATATCGAACACATCGAGCATCGATTGCGAATTGTGCGAAAGATCGCTGCCAAGAAAGCAGCGGAACAAAAACCGCAAGCCGATGCGATTGCCCAAGGCCGACTTGAATCGCGAGTGTCCAATCAGTTCCACCAACAACTCCAAGAGCAGTTGGCTCAAACGAATGTCCGGATGAAAACACCCGAACTACCCGTTCTAAATCGACTTGGCCTTTCCAAGCCAAAGCGAACCAGTTGGAGCTCCAACCAGTATTTGTCGCTTCTTTGGAAGCAGCAGGAATCCGATCAGTTAGCCGCCCCAACATCATGTCCTTTAGTTGTTCAACCACATGGCGTGACAATCCAGTTGCATCAGTCCGCAATCATGAACATGATTGATCCAATCATCGGCGGCCGCATCATTCGAAGTGAAGACTTGGACGACATCGCCAGTCAAGTTGGTCTCCCCCCCTCGGACGGCCTGAAAGAAGAAGCAAAAGGCGAAAAGTGGGCTATCTCGATGGCTAGCTACCATCCGATCGAAGTCGAGTTCGATGACCAGCTAGTCCGCTTTCGAATTCGAACAACCAAACTTGATCGCGGTGACCAAGCCCTTGAACAACCCGCTACCATCGAAGCTGCCTACAAGGTCGTTTTGATCGGCGGTTCGATCCAGTTCGAGCGGCAAGGTGACGTGAAGATCGATTTTGCAGGAAAAGCCCAGGGAGGTATTCGAGGGGTCACTCTTCG
>JANPLJ010000131.1:0-2545 GCA_031426475.1 Pirellulaceae bacterium
CAGTCCCAAGCTGGTGCGGAATCACAAATGGCAATCCGGTAATGCTATCGCTTTCCCACTTTCGAACGAGGCCCGTAGGCATCAAACTGGAACTGAACCACAATCGGGATGGCGACGCTCCTGCGGAGCCACGTTAGGATCTCATGCGATTTGCGGCGTTTGACTCGGCAGGAGCCTCGTCCTGTCATTTCATTGCTTCGAAGGCCGCTGGGGTCTCACTCGAATGTGGGTTCCAATTCCTAGCCGATCCCGTAAGACTTGGGACGAAGCGCAGTACCCATCGCCGTTCCGGCAGAACCGACGTTTCCAAGTGCCGGAACAGCGCAGACTCTCTTTCTCACATTGGCAAACTCGATTAGCTGCTTGTTCCGGCCTACGGACCAAATCATTGAAAGACTGCCTGAAGCATTTGGAAAACTCCCTCCCAACCCTCGGCGGCTTCCTCGAAATCAACGTCCATCATCTTCATGCCTTTCGTCGACTCTCCAATCGACTTCTCGCTCCCGGGCCAAAGAGCGAACTGAGCCGCGTTTCCAAGCGTCAATCGGCTTTCGGTTTTACTGGTCGATAAATAAGTCGCGAGCGCATCAGCGGCCACTGGATGGGGGGCATTTCGTAAGACCGCGACAGTACCAGGGATCAGCAACATACCACGATCATCGGCACCTTGATCCGGGAAGACAATCGCAACCTGTCGCCCATTCGCGATTTCAATCTCGGCATCGTCTGTGTCGGTGAGTCCCCACTCCAATTCACCCGATGCAACCGCGATGGCGACTTGCTTATTGCCACTCAAGACCACTGCATTTTGCTTGACGCTTCGAATCCATTTCTCGAAGTCTCCGGGACCAATCGATTCGCTAATTCCTTGATGAGCGAACACCGCCATCTGAGTCGCGGTAGTCCCATAGATCGGTTTGGCGATACCACATCGACCTTTCCATCGCTCGTCGCTCAATTCCGAAACCCGTTTGGGCCAACTGTTCGAGTCAGAAAGTTTCTCTCGATTGACCAACAGGACTCGTCCGCGTCCTCCAAGTCCAACCCAACTTCCATCAAGGGCTGCAAAACCCTTTGGCCAGTTCTCTGGAAGTTTCCAGTTTCGACGTTGGAGTAGACCGGCCTTTTGCAATCGGATCGTATGCAGGACTTCGCCACTCCAAAATACATCGCATCGAGTCTTTGCTTTTTCCTGGAAGATACGGTTAGCAAGACCGAGTGTTTTGCTCGATTCGACGTCGAACTGGCTGCTCACGGTCGCCACATTTTCCGCTCGTTCAAAAGCATTGAAAATGGGGATCGCATATTCACGATCCGTTGAACAGTAAACGACGACTTCGTTCTCTTGCCGAGGAACACATCCTGAAAGAGAACATACGAACAAGATCAACAGAAACGAAGGTCGGAGCACGATTGTTTGGATTCTAACGATTGAAGGCACGGTGTTCGAAAAACGTGGATGTGTAAGGAAAACTACCTTGAATGTATTCTATGTTGCGATTCGGCATCATCGGTCGGCATCTCCCAAGGGCTTGGACACTTCCCAATGTTGACTGAGACCGCAAAAACAAGCGTTTTCAACAAAAACCAGGCTCTGTCTGTCGGAAACTATCTCGGCTGGCATACAAATCGCACATTTGTTTTTGGAGTTGCCAAGCACCTCCGCTCGGCAACCAAAAACCAATTCTATCGAATGATTTGTTATGCACGCACGATGGCTGGTGGAAATAGCAACACTTTTTGTAGTGCAAGCAGGCAATTCTGCCGCTTTCACGCTCGGTAACCAAGCGTCAGCATCCCATCGCTATTGGGCTGTTTCCAGGCAACGCTTTGAGCGCTGGAAACTCCAGCTTTCGTCCCATCGCGAACAACTCGAAACGGCCGGTGCAAGTCGTCGGGTAATGCTCTGGAAAGCGATTCGTCCAACGCTGGAGGAGATTTTTTTGTCCGACGTTTTGTCGCGAGTGGTAGCCGCCTTCGGAGCACGTCTTGAGTCTCAAGGAATCGATGCCGACATCGGCCCCATCGCGCACAGCGTTCATACAACGCAAGAGGATATTCGCCATCGATGCCTGCGTTTGTTAATAACGCCAGGCCTACCAGTCGATCAAGCCGTCGAATTGAATCGAATTCGCTTTGCTCTAGAAAACTGGACCGATACGTTTCTTTCTCAACTGCCGATGGGCATTGAGATCCTCCCCTTCTGTTTTCGACCCGACCGAACGCAGGACTTGCTCCAAGAGGCGGCCGACCGAACCACCGACCAAGCGAAGCTCGTCGCTTGGCAACTCATGTCATCCAGTTGTCAAAGCTGGATGTCAAAAAACTGCCCAAGCACCAGCGCCAATCCGACGTTGAACCAACAGATCGGCGAAGCCTCCTTGGCCATGCTACATCCGGGTCGATTGACCGCGCTAAGTCCATTTCCGCCGCTTGCCAGCGATCGTATCAATACGCTGATCGATCAAGCGGACCTGTGGGTATCAAGGCTGCTGTGCACCGAGCAAAGTATGGTTTCGGACGTAGCCACCGTCGCCAAGACGGT
>JANPLJ010000132.1:0-7337 GCA_031426475.1 Pirellulaceae bacterium
AGCGACTTCCAACGTTAGACGAAAGTCGCAAAAGCCAGCGAAAACGCGATGAAATCCAATGTTTTCTCGAGTATCCTCGGCGGGGGTCGAACCCACAACCTTCGGCTTCGGAGGCCGACGCTCTATCCAATTGAGCTACGAGGACAAAATCCCGTACACGATCAATCTATATAGTTCAATCAACGCCTTTGCATTGATGTTCGTTGATAAAGTTCGTTGATAGATGTTTGTTAATGGATGATGGTTAATGGATGTTGGATGATGTCCATTGATCGATTTTATTGCCTGAGGAGTCTTGATTTTATATCTGAGGAGTCATTGTCCAATGTGCTTGGGCTACGTCAAGCTAATTCGGTGAGCAATGATTGCAGGGTGGATGTCAATGTCGCTTGTGCACTAGCTGCAGAGTCGAGAACTTTGTCGTGTGTCGTTGTCGTAGCCACGTCGGGCGAAGCTACGTTTGTAATCACGGAGAATGCTACGACTCGCATGCCTAAGGAAGCGGCAAGGATCGTTTCGGGGATGGTACTCATCCCTACCATGTCAGCTCCTATCGCACGGAACGCTCGATACTCGGCGCGCGTTTCATAGGTCGGACCCAACGTCGCCAAATATGTCCCTCGCGATAGAGAGTACCCGAGTCGGTTTGCGCAATCGCATGTCTTCTCGATGAGCGCGCGATCGTAAACCGGCCCTGATCGCATTGGAACATCAACCGGAAGTCGCGCGCCGACACTCAATGGCTCTTTGGCAAGCCCTGTGCGATTCATCAGATCGATGTGATTGTCGATCAACACTAGTTCGCCAACGCGGTAACGTGGATTTAGTCCTCCAGCGGCATTCGAAGCGACAAGTATTTGGGCACCCATCGCTTGCATGATTCGCACGCCATAAGTCGCTCGGTATGGATCATGTCCTTCGTAGAGATGAGCTCGACCTCGCATTACGACGACGGCGGTCCTCCCCAAGTGGCCAACGATCAACTCGCCAACATGACCTGCCGCGGATAGCTTCGGAAAAAAGGGAATCTCTCCATACGGTATAACGGTCGGGGCTTCGATCGCTTGGGAAAGGCTTCCAAGTCCACTTCCAAGAATGATCCCGACTTTGGGAACGAGTCGGGTTCTCAAGTGGATCGCTTGAAGCGACTCTTGGAGCATTTCACATCCAACGGCCGGCTGCCCCTCACCCGCGGCCCCTCTCCCAGAAGACGGGGAGTGGGGAGCGACGGCGCGTTGGAAGCTTTCGTCAGTGTGGTCAGTGGACAAAGAGAAACTCACGACTGCTCATCAAGCTCCATAGAAGGTCTTCGATAACGATACGGCGTTCGTCGTCGGGTACAGATAAAATCTCTTTCTCGAAGCCGTCGAGTTCCGCCGTCGTTGGCTCACGCGAAAGTGAGCTCAGGTACGCATGCCGAATCAAGCCCCGCCAGTCGGACTTGAATTCTTGCATCCATCGGTCGACATTGCTTCCTTCTTGGGCAAGCTTCGGATTCAATGTCTCACCATTATTAATGTGCAATACCTGAACGACGCTGGGTTCATCGCTTCGCTCGCACTCACACGTTATTCGGCGTTGATTCCTTCCGAAAGTCTTCAAAAATTGGTTCACGACCGTGCTATCGTACAGCTGAATGGCACGCGTTCCAGGACCATAAAACTTCGTCTCTTTGAAATCCGCTCCTAGCGATTCTGTCTTCTTGAACTCACTCGGAGTACCGGCGACTTGGACGATGGCGTCGTGCAAAATTTCCGCCATCATGCGTTTCGGATAGTAATGCGAAAAGAATTTACGATCATCTCGATTGGTGTCGGTTGTACTGCTACTCCGCTGAAACGTCTCCGAGTTCAAAATCAGTCGCATCAGGCTCTTGAGATCATACTTATGCTCCTTGAGTGATACACACAACGCTTCCATGAGATCAGGGTTGCTGGCCGGATTGCTTGATCTCAGGTCATCGACGGAGTTGACGATGCCTGTTCCGAAAAACGCAGCCCAAACACGATTCACGATGGCGCGAGTAAAGTACGGATTATCGGGCGACGTAAGCCAATCAGCCAGGATCGTTCGACGATCGCTAGGATCATCTGGATCTAACGGTGGAGCGTCCAGCGGAGCAGGCACCTGGGGCTTGCCGATTGACGGCTGAATAAGATCGCCACGATCAAGCACCATGAGGCTGCGATCTGGAGCACCATTCCGCACATCGCCACCCCAGCCCTTGGCTCGAACGCGAGCAAACATGTTCGCCATTGCATAGTATTGATCGTTCGTCCATTTCTCCAACGGATGGTTGTGGCATTTGGCACAGCCGATTGAAAGCCCCAAAAAAGCCTGACAAGCATTCTCGGACATGCCTTCCGGGTCTTGATTGATCGCATAAAAATTCGTGGCACCATTTTCGAGTGATTCGCCGCGAGCAGTTATCACCTCGCGAACCATTTCGTCCCAAGGTGAGTTCTTGGCAATGTGGCCGCGTATCCATTGATAGTAGGACTTAACGGCTTCAGGCTGAATAATGGAGCTATTTAACATCAGAACGTCCGACCAGCGATACGACCAATAGTCAACAAACTCGGGCCGCTCAAGAAGCTGATCAATGAGTTGCTCTCGCTTGTTCGGATTCGCATCGGAGAGAAAATCCGTGGCTTCTTGCTCGGTCGGCAACGTTGCAATCGTTGTTAAGTAAGCACGTCGCAAAAATTCGTTATCGTTCGATCGTTCGGATGGCGGTAGGCCTAAGGCTCGTAATTGACCGATCACTTTTTCGTCGACGACGTTCGCGATCGGAAATGCGTCGAACAGTTCAGATTCGATCTCAGTCGAATACGGGACAACGATCCTTGCCAAAACGATCCTGCTAGCAAACCAAACCGAAATGGCCCCCTCACCAGGCCCGATCACATTGGCATGCCCGTATTCATCGACAGAAGCGACCGACTCATCCGATGAAGAAAACTTTGCCCAATGCGTCACGTCTTCGACGCGTCCATTGTCATAGTGAGCTCGAACAATCATTTGCTGAGTATCGCCTTTGGCTAATTGCACTCGGCTTGGCAGCACTTCCACTTCTTGCAATTTAGGCTCCGTCGCCTGGGTATCACGGGCGCCCGATGCAATCCAATCGACGAGTATCCGATAGTCACGGGAATCGACAGGCAGTTTAACGCCGCCCTTATGCTCAATCGCTCCGCTAGGCTTCGCGACCAGAAGCGACCGTGCGGGCTCGCTTAGCTCGACACGGCGAGCTCGATCTTGCCGCGTTATATTGAAATGGTCGGTGGTTGGGTCGTAGCCTCGCAACGACAATCGGAACCCACCCTTTCCCGCGAGAGCGCCGTGGCAGGCACCCATATTGCAACCGTTGCGAGCAAAAATTGATTGCACGTGATTTCGATACTCCCATTCGATTTCGCGATCGGCATCAACTACAACAATCGGTGCCGATTCGGTGCGTGATTTTCCGTTGGGATTGCGATGGGTCGCTGTGAGAACGGTTTTACCGCTTGCCAAAGCGATGACTTTGCGTCCGTCCAGCTTCGCAACTTTTGGATCTGCGATCGACCACTCGATATTGTCGATGATTTCCGACAGTAATTTGCCGTCTATATCGGTGCGTTGAAGACAAACATTTTGGATAGTATCGGCATAGGTCAAACGAATTTCCGAGGGCAAGATGCGTAGTCTTTCACGCTGGTCGCCCCCTACTCCAAACGGCGAGGGGTTCTGCCAACAACTCTCGGCTTTAGTCGGTTCTTCATTACTTCGCTTTTCCTCTGCCAGCAAGGTCGGTGTGTTCTTACTGGAAAGAGCTTGAACGATGAATACGACAATGAAAAAAGCTGCAATCGTTTTCATGGATATTGAAAAGGAAATTTTCGTACTTCTAAAAGTTTGGTGAGAGAGGATTTGGCGAGGGTTGCTAGGGATGAGCGGCGTAGCTTCCGAGCGATCGGCCCCCTCCCCCCCGGCCCCTCTCCCCAAAAGACTGGGGCGAGGAGGAGGAATACTTTTGGTTAAAACAGTTCACTTATTTCACGATAACCGAAGTCGACTAACGGGAACGGTCGTCCCGCAGGGCCTGGTAAGTGCGATTCTAGATTCAAACCGAGGCTGTGTAATATCGTCGCGACGACTTCGGGCGGTTCCGTTGGGCGATCGGCAGGAACGGCACCGATCGGATCACTCGCTCCAACGACGCGTCCCCCTTGAACACCACCACCGGCAAATCCGACAGTAAAACATTGAGGCCAATGATCGCGCCCGCCAGCTGGATTGACTTTCGGCGTTCTCCCAAACTCCGCGATATTGCAGACCATCGTATCGTCGAGCATACCACGCTGCGCTAAGTCCTCAATCAGTGCCGAGTAGCCTTGGTCATACATCGGCGCGACAATGTTTTTCATCCCCTCGATCGACGTGAATGGCTTACTACCGTGAATGTCCCACGTAATCTCGTCGAAGACAGTCAGGAACGTATTGACGGTTACAAAGCGAACGCCAGCCTCCACTAACCGACGTGCGAGCAGACAACATTGACCAAAACGATTCATGCCGTATCGCTCGCGAATCGATTCCGGTTCCTTGGTCAGATCGAACGCATCGCTTGCGGCAGGGCTGGTCATCAAACGATAGGCAGAATGAAAGTTCTCGTCCATGAGTTTGGCTGACTCGCTGGCCTCAAAATCTTTGACGGTCGAGTCGACGAGATCTCGCATGCGCATCCGACGATCGAGTCGCGCTTGGCCAATCGACTGCGGAGGCAATAGGTCAGGGACCTTAAAATCTTTCTTAGACGGATCCGCCATCAAAGAAAATGGATCGTGTGCTTTGCCGAGGAATCCACCTGCCTGTCCGTTTGGTAAGTTACCACCGCCGCGCCCCATCGTTTCTGGAAGCACGACATGCGGTGGTAAGTCGGTACGGCGACCGCGAAGATAGCTCACGACGGAACCCGCATGGGGTGTATTCACACCGCCAGCAAACTGTCGGCCTGTTTGCATGATCTGCCATCCGGAGTCATGAACGGCAGCACCGCGATGGAAGCACGAACGTACCAGAGAGAACTTATCCGCGATCTTGGCGTGCATCGGAAGAATCTCCGATATAGTGATCCCTGGGGCATTCGTGAGGATCGGTTTGAAGGGGCCGCGGATCTCAGCAGGAGCATCCGGCTTCATATCGAATGTGTCGAGTTGGCTAGGTGCCCCTAGATTAAAAATCATGATCGCGGAGCGGCGATCTTTCGCGGGATCGACGGCTCCTTTGTCTTTGGCAGCCAAATACTGTGGCAATCCGAGTCCTATAGCGCCAAGCGTACCGACCTGCAAAAAGTCCCGACGCGTTGCACCACTGCAAGTATGTGCTTTCGCGCGACCAATAAAATCAAGCATGTTTCATTCCTATGGGAATTCTCATTCGCCTTACCCCTCACGCAGCATTCTAGTCTTTTGCCGCTCAATTTGCGATGTCTGAAAAGCCGAGGAATTTGGGCGATTCTTGCTGATCGCTGAACGTGGCTACGACAGAACCCTTGAGAATCAAATGGAGAGATTCCTTCACAGCGTCGGGCGTTGCCCACGCGGTTAAACGGAAAACTGCTCATTCGGTCGCGGTCGAATCGTCGAGAACAGAATGGTTACTGTTAGCTTGGAATCAATTCTTCGATGCCGAGTCGCTTAATCTTTTTGTAGAGGGTCGTTCGGTTGATTCCGAGGGCGGTTGCCGTTTCGTTCCGGTTCCAATTCCGAGCTTTCAAAGTGTCAAGAATGATACGCCGTTCGGGCTCTTCCATCGCTTCGCTCAGCGAAACGGAACCGTTTGCAACTGTACTCGCTGCATTGGTCGACGCCGCTGAAGTGAGGAATAGCGTATCACTGATATGATTTGACGGGGCAGTGATTGCAACGCCTTGAACTTGAGCACCGTTGGATCGAAGAATCGACGACGGTAATAGATCGCAATCCATCGTCGGCTTCTTCGTGAGCAAGACCGCGCGCTGAATGGCGTTCTCCAATTCTCGGATATTGCCAGGCCAGGGATGGTCGCAGAGCAATTGCATGGCCGATGAGGTAAAGCCTTCGATCTCACGACCAAATTCCTTGGCTGCAATCTGCAAAAAGTGCTCCACCAAAACCGGAATGTCATCCCGTCGCTCTCGCAAGGCTGGCAACTCAAGTCGAATCACATTGATGCGATAGAAAAGATCTTGCCGGAACGTGCCATCGGCGACGGCTAGTTCGAGATTCTCGTTAGTAGCTAACACGACTCGAGTATCTACGGAAATCGTTTCACTGCCTCCCAACGGTTCGAACTGGAGTTCTTGCAGGACTCGCAGCAACTTAACCTGGAGGGCTTGGCTGGATGTGCCAATTTCGTCGAGAAACAACGTTCCGGTATCAGCAAGTTTGAATTTCCCGGGCTTGTTCGTGGTAGCCCCTGTAAAGGCGCCGGGGACGTGGCCGAAGAGTTCGCTTTCGAGAAGATTGTCGGGGAGCGCACCGCACGCGACTTCGATAAACGGCCGACTTCGCCGGTTGGAGCGTTGATGGAGGGCGCGAGCGATCATGCTCTTACCCGTTCCGTTTTCGCCGGTGATCAAAACCGTTGCACGCGAATCGGCAACACTATCGATCATGTCAAAAATCCGTGTCATCCTCATGTCATGGCTAAGGATATTTTCCAATCCGAACCGACGGTCGAGCTGGCTCTTCAACTGCTCGTTTTCACGCGAGATTCGATTCTGGTCTAGAGCACGGCCGATCGCCAGCAGCAACTCTTGATCGATAATCGGCTTTGTCAAAAGATCAAACGCGCCTGCAGCGACCGCTTCGCCTCCGGCTTCCGGTCCTGCGTAGCCGGTCATCATCAAAACGGGAACCTGAGGAGCTTTCTTTCGAGCCCACTTTAGGAAGTCCATGCCATCGCTGTCTTCCATGCGGATATCACAAAGGATTAAGCTGATCTCGTTCTCGGTGAGTTTGCGTTTACCGTCGGCAACACGACTGGCGGTTTGGACGCGAAACCCTTCTGACTTGAGCCAATCGGACATCGACTCCAAAAGCCACCGATCGTCGTCGATTACAAGGAGTGTCGCATCAGTGTTTGGCGTTTTCATGGGTGACCTGCAAAGCATCAAGAGGAACGGCGGACTTCTTGAACCCTAGGTTGCCAAAAATCAACGCAAGCCAAGACGGTAGGGATCCGTTGCGAAAACGAGACACATTAGAGTTCTATAATCGCTACAATCGTTTCGAGCGGATCATCCTACTGGCTTTCCCGATCCCGAATGGCTTGGAGTTATGTAGCGGAACGGCGCGAGCCGTCCGGTGAAG
>JANPLJ010000133.1:0-34798 GCA_031426475.1 Pirellulaceae bacterium
GTCACGGACGGTACGTCGAACAGCGTCTTCATGAGCGAATCGATACGAAGCAAAGGTAACGATACGACGTTGCCAGCCGGAAAGACACCGAGTTTTCCGTATCAAATGACACTCAATGGTTCCACGGGAATGAGTGCGGCATTGCAAACCTCGCAGGGCATGTTGGCTTCCGGTTCACCGTGGTCGGCGTACGCGAATGCTGGCGGCCTCCTAGAAGAACCGAATCTGCAATCGATCTGGACGGGCTTTACGTCGTGGCGGGGTTCTGGAAGCACGGCCTTGCGAGGACGAGGCGTATCTTGGGCTGCCACCGGGGCACTCAACTCCCTTACCAATGGTTACACAACACCGAATTCCCGAGTCCCCGATCTTGTGATTCATTTTACGGGCTTCTTCGGACCAAGGAGTTGGCATATCGGCGGCGCCCACGTCGTGATGGGTGACGGGGCCTCAAGGTTTCTGAGCAACAACGTGGATCAGGATCTTCATCGCCATATTCACAGTTGCAACGGCGGTGAAGTCGTCGATGAGTTTTAGGGAGAGAGTTTGAGGGTTGAAAAGTAAAACGCCAAAAGTAAAGAGTGCTTCCATGAAACGACGGTTAGCGATAGCGATTGCGATTTTCCTTTGCGCTGCCAACTCTGTTGTCTTAGCAGAATCGGCAACTGAGATTTACCAGCGTCGAATCTTGCCGCTTTTGAAGTCGCCTGCATCGAGCAGTTGCAGCGATTGCCATCTTCAAGGCCTAGATCTAAAACAGTTTTTGCATGAAGACCCGCAGCGAACGTTCATTGAACTTCGGGCGCGCGGTTGGGTCGATATTGACAAACCTGAGAACTCAAAGCTTCTCGAGTTCATTTCGAAGTCGCCCGATAACTCAAGCGATCTCCAAGAAAAAGTTCGCAATGCTGAGTTCGACGCGATGCGAAACTGGATACATGCGGCAGCGAGCGACCCGAGCTTTCTTTCGATTCCCGTTGCGAAGCTGGACGATCTCGGGTTCGAAAGTGAACTTGTGCGACATGGACGCACGGACCAAATCCTAGAACGCTTTGTTACGACAATCTGGTCGCAACTCGAACGATGCGCCAACTGCCATTCGCCTGACCGAAATCAAAAGCATCGCGAGAAGCACGGTGAATCGATGAGTTGGATTGTGCCGAAGTCCCCTTCCAGAACGCTTCAATTGCTTCTGGAGAAAAAGTTGATCGACGTCGACTCTCCAGCCAAAAGTCCGCTGAGAACCAAAGCGATCGGAGAAGACTCGCATGGCGGTGGAATCAAGTTCCCTATCGGAGGCAAAACCGACGATTCTTGGTTAGCGTTTCTGACAGACTTGTCGAAAATCAAGAAAGGTGAATACCGCTCAGCAAAAGGGCTTCCAAGCCCACTCGAGCAACGAGGATGGCGAAGTAGCTTACATTTGCGAATTGCCAACTTCCCCTCTGAATGGAATGGACTTTTGCTTCAACTAACACTCCACCGCCGACGAGACGACGGTACATTTGCGGAGACTCCATCTGCTTGGACCGAGAGCCGTGTGTCATCGGAACGGCGAAGCTGGGGGAACTCATTGTCGCTGCTTCTCGAGACCGCGAATACGAAAGGAGAAGAGCCAATTCGTTCAATCGAGATCTCCGAAGCACTCCCGGAGGGCGTTTATGAAGCGAGGATCGTTTGTTCGAAATCCAAGCTAGAAGCTTCGAAGGTCATGCCGACGCAATCGAAAAATGGGCGTTTCGAGATTGTTGCGCCATGGTCTCCTGGCCACGCTACAGCCAACGAAGTAGAGTTTGGATCCATTCGGTTTGAGTAACTTGACAGCGTCCCATGCGCTGACATAGGCTTCCGATCTTGAAGTAATCGTGGACAAAAGTTGGAAGAAGCAGGAATGCCTTCGATACGAATCGAAAATCTTGATGATCCGCGATTGGAGCCGTATCGCCATCTTCGTATGCGAAACTTGACGCAATACAGCGGACGATTCATTGCAGAAAGTCGGCTGCTAGTTGAGCGTCTTCTGCGAAGTGATTACGTCGTTGAATCGATCCTGGTCGATGAGGGTCAACAGCATCTTATTGCGAAGGTTCCTGACGCGACGGAGGTTTATACCGTTTCGTCGGACAAGATCAGTGAGCTACTTGGTTTCGATTTTCACCGAGGCATTCTGGCTTGTGGACGTCGAAAGCGAATGCTTGACTTAGATCAATGGAATGTCGAGCCAACGATCGATGCGGCTTGGACGGGGGTGATGATGGTGGGCGTACAAGACCCAGAAAACATGGGACTCATCGTTCGAACCTGTTCGGCGCTCGGCATTCGGGATCTGTTCATTGGTCCAAACTGCGTCGATCCTTTTGCCAGACGTGTACTACGTGTATCGATGGCTGGCTTGCTCAACCTTCGTCTCATTTCAGTGCCCCAAGCGGTGCCAGCGATCGACAAGCTTTCAGAACGGGGCGTTCGCTGTATTGCCACGAGCTTAGACGATCGCTCGGTACCACTCGAAAAATTCCGGCGTCAAGGTCCGACTTTGATTCTTTTAGGGAACGAGGCCAAAGGGCTCCCAGAACCTGTACAAGCGCGTGCCAGCGATTGTCTTCGCATCGACATGTGCTTGGGGACCGATTCACTCAACGTCAGCATTGCCGCCGGAATCGTGCTCCACTATGTAACTCGACTCGCGACGTAATCGTTTCCGATGGGTTTCAGAAGAAGCTCGACAGTTCGACTCGGGATGAGTTCGCAATCCAATAGTAGAAGACGAAGCCGAGGACAGACAGAAGGACCATGCTCAAACTCGCTCGCAACCAAAATCCCATTCGCTGCCGATTCACGTACATTTTTTGAACTTGAACACGAACATGATCGAGCGTTTCGTTCATCGGCTCGCAGCCAACCGTTCGCGCGGCGAATAGCGTTTGCGGGGCGACAGGTGTTTCCCCGACGACTGGTGTTTCCCCGACGACTGGCTTTTGCGCGACGACTGGCGTTTGCGGGGCGACTGGCGTTTGCGGGGTGACTGGCGTTCGCGGTGCGTCTACCGTTCGCGGAGACTTTAGCGCTTCGCGTTTCACAATTGGCGGGCGGACTCGGGGAGCATTGATCAAATTCTGTTGCGAGGGCATCTTTTGACGCGGTTGCTCCAACCGGGGCTCGAAACGTTCTACCTGGTCGGCAGCGAGAACGTTCACGATAACATCTTGCAAGTCGTGATGAGTTGAAGTGAATCCAGACTCTCTTTGCATCTTACCCATCGACAAGTTCCAAAAGCGGTCATCTAAGGCGCCAATCTCTCGACCGCCAAATCCGTCGGATGGGCGGGGGTGTCCTCGAACAACTCTGATCGTACCAATCCGAATCAAGCTACGCAATTACGCAGACTTCGTCCGGAATCGAGATGTTAGCTAGCACAATGCGAGTTGCATTCTTGCAAAAAATGATCTCAACAGGCGCGCCGAAACTCAACCGGGACTTCGCTGCTTCGAGCATCATTTTACACATCGAGTCGCCGTCGATCCATCATTTCATGGACTAGAAGGTCGGCTTAGACTGTAGGCTGTCCCGTTTTTTCGTCATAATCCGATCATTTCCTCAATTTGGCCGTTTGTGCTGACGCTTGAACATTGGTTGGAGCTGGGGATTCGCCGATCCAAATCTCCATCGGTAGTCCTACGATTAGCGGCGAATTTTTCTCGACTTCTACGAGGATCTCGCGAGCTCGTGTATCCATTTTCGTATCCAATCTTTCGGTCAGGATTTCTTTGTGGTCCATACGCGGGCTAATACTCGAGACCCTTCCGAAGAATATCCGCTCAGGTATCGCGTTAGTCGTCATCGTAACGCTTTGACCAACCGAGACTCGCAAGGCGTCGAATTCGTCGACGCTGGCGCGAGCGTAAAGCGATTCCGTATCGCTTAGGACGGCCAATGGTTCATCGATTTGTAACTCCCCCACTTCCACATTGACCTGGAGCACTATTCCGCTTCGAGGCGCAACGATTCGCGTTCGAGCGAGAGCCGCTTGAGCGATTCGAAGTTTAGCCTGCGCAGAAGCGAATCTTGCTTCGGCAATCCCCACATCCTCGAACCGGGCGGGTGCGGAAATGGTAGCTAATTTCGCGTTGGCCGATTCCCAAAGTGCTCGAGCAGAAGCAACATTGGACTCATTTTGGTCGAGTTCATATTGGCTGATCGAATTTGATTGAGCTAAAAGTAGCCCGCGATCAAACGTTCGATTTGCCAAAAATAGTTCCGAATTTCGCCATTCGCATTGTTGGCGAGCTTCGTCGATCTCGCTGGCTAACGCACCATTTTTTACTCGTTCCATTTCGGCCTTTGCGAGTTGCACGCCTGCTTGTGCGAGCTCGACTTCGGCGGCGTACATTCGATCATCGAGTTGTATGATCAGGTCATCCTTCTGCACGAATGCCCCTTCTCGGACAGGGGTTCCAGTAACGACTTCGCGAATAGAAGAATAAAGCTCGATCTCAGCCGAGTTGCCTTCGATTCGTCCAGGCGCGAAGATCCCGCGTTGGGCGGTCTTTACAGGAACAACGGTCTTTTTGTGAGGCTTGGTTGCGCGACCTGTCAGCACGATGGCAATCAAAGCGACAAAGAAAAAGGAAAAGACAATTTTCCATCTCATCTTGATTCCCCTACATGATAAACCGGTAGGGGAGCGACATTCATCGGGAGGAATCCTACGTTAGATTCCATGCCGATCGCTGCTATCGATTCTGGCATTTCTGCGGAGTCAAGCCGTCCGTTATTGATCGAGCAGATGCGATCTGCGAACTCGAAGATTCGCGAATCGTGTGTCACAACGACGACCGAAGCTCCGGTCTCTTTGACCAAATCCCGGAGAAGCTCCATCGCCTCTCGACCCGATTTTTCATCCAGCGAAGCGGTAGGTTCGTCGGCAAGCACCAGGCTCGGGTTCCCAATCAATGCGCGGGCAATAGCCACCCTCTGGCACTGACCCGGGCTCATTTTCGTTGGCAGCGAATCTCGAAACGGCCAAAGCCCAACTCGCTCAAGTAGATTGCCGGCATACTTCAACGATTCTCGCATTCCTACCCCTTGCAACGTGAGCGGGACCGCGACGTTCTCTATGGCGCTAAGTCCTCGAATGAGCTGAAACTTTTGAAAAACGAAGCCAAGATTTTGTCGTCGAATGTTGGCTTGTTGCGACGAACTGAGCTCCAGAGTGCTTTTTCCGCGGACGATAACTTCTCCTTCATCCGGAGTTAAAAGGCAGCCGAGTATCGATAGCAGCGTACTTTTTCCGCTTCCTGAAGGTCCGACCAGGAAAACGCATTCGCCGTTTTGTACCTCAAAATCGATTTCCCGGATCACCCATCGATCCTCGCTTCCCAGGCGATATTTCTTGCCGACTTGTCTTGCAACGACAGCACAGCCTGCGACCAGGGAGGCACGAAAATCGACGTCGGCTTCATTCATCCTAGGCTCGATTTCATAGGGATTTGCAGGGAATTTCATCGTGACTACCCTTGTAAGACCGTGTGGGCATCGACTGTTCGAACGCGCAGATACGGAGCTGCGGAGGCGGCGATGCACATGATGAAAACGCCTGATGAGCTGGATATTGCCAGGGATAGCGGGATCTCGATGGACGCTCGTGGCGAATCGTAAAATGTGTTGATGATCCAAGTCAGCGTGAGCCCTATGCTGATTCCGAAGACGGCTATTCCTGCCGCTTGGCCCAAAAGGATCGTAACAATTTCCAATTCGCTTGCTCCCAAAGCTTTCAGCGTGGCAAATTCATTGATACGGTCGAGCACCATCGCGTACAGTGTCTGTCCCACCATCGCTAAACCAACCAGCAACCCTAAGAGTGCCGCGGCTCCGAAGCTAATACCGATCCCCGTTCTCGTCATCCAAAAATTGATTGAAACCGCGGCATATCGTTCGGCCGTATAAGCTTCGGTGTAGGGCAATCGACGTTGAATCTCGTTGCACACCGATTGCAGGTCGACCCCTTCTCGAACTTTTACAAGGAAATAGGAGCATTCTTGCGGGTCTTTACCCGTATAGCGTATAGCGCGTTCAAGCGTCGTGAAGATATAGGGAGTGACGAGGAAGCTAAGGATGCCGCGGCTCTTACCGATGATTCTCGATCGCAACCCACCCAGCTCGCGAAAATCGCCGAGTTGCGGATTTTCGAGCCTATCGGAATCGCATTCGTCGACAATGACCCCTTCGTCTTCGACAAGGTCATCAAAAAAAGTATCCGAAGCCCGATCCTCTGGATCCATCCATACTCTTCCAAGACTGTTCCCGGGCTCAACTCCGACAACGGTAACCCCTTCGAAGGAACCGCTAGGGAGCAGCATTTCGGAAAATCCTACGGAAACAGGGTCTGCCTGCAGCACATCGCTTATTCCTCGGATACGTTGGATCCAACGTTTGGGGATGTCATGGGGGAAATCGACGTTATGCATGCCACGGCTGCCAACCCAAATATCAGCATGTCCGCGGTCGACGAGAATACTTGCTTTGTGAATGAGCCCTAAAAAAAGTCCCCCCTGGATATTGGCCAAAACGACGGAGAAAGTCACGCCGATAATGCCGGCGATCAGCTTTCCTCGATCGCTAAGGAGCGTTTTGATTGCTAGCCGAAAAAGCACTCCATGCCTCCCATACCTCGTTTTGACTATCGAAACGATAGTCGTCCAATCCGTATTATCGGCATTTTCTTCCCGATCGCTCAGCCCGACTTATCCAGAATTGACGAGTATCTTCGGGTTCGCAAGTTTATTCGAGACGATAGTCCAAACCGAGTGATCCTACCGATTCGACTGAGCAATCCGCTTAATCAGAACGATTTTTCCAAAGAATTCGGCTAGGCGCAACGCATTTCGCCTTAAGGCATTGACTAGGCCCAATGCCAATCTATAACTGAACCTGTTCCCCGGGGCCTCGACAGACGGGCATATGGAAATAACCGAGCGTTAGCAGGATTGCTATTATTTGACCAGAACTCGCGGGAAAGAACGGACTTTCAGACTGTTCGCCAACGCGATAGCAATTTGGCACCAAGTACATCCGGAGTTGTGAAACGCTTATAGGTTAGCTCGCTAGGAAAGCTGTGCATTTGTATAGATCGCAATGCGCGAAATTTTTGCGAGCAAAAGGATACGTGTGAAGGCCATGAATAAGGGTGCTAAGAAACGTCGGAAGTCGGCTGGCAGTGGCTCGCTAAAAAGCAGGCACGACAACAGCACGCTTGCTGCAGCCGAAGAACTCGACGAATACAGCAAATCAAAACATTGGGCTCCCCTGTGCGTCGCTACGGTTGTTTTGATCGCGGCGTTCTTGTTTTGTTATTGGCCGACGCTTGCGTGGATGGAATTCCAATGGCGGACTGAGCCAGACTATTCACATGGTTATTTGATCATTCCGTTGGCCTTGGTGCTGTTGTATTCGCGTTGGGATACATTCCCGGGATTGAGTCGTAGACTCAGTTGGGCCGGGTTGGGGTTAATATTGTTTGCCGGATTTCTTCGGGTATTTGCAAGTTTCAGTTACATGGACTTTTTGGATGGCTGGTCGGTCGTGCCTTGGGTGGCGGGCGCGGTGTGGCTATTGGCTGGTCGATCGGCAATGGTCTGGGCGTTGCCTGCGATCGTTTTCCTCATCTTGCTGGTTCCGCTGCCGTTTCAATTGGAGTCGATGCTGAGCGGGAGCCTACAAAGCAATGTGACTGTCATCAGCACAGGGGTTCTACGCATCCTTGGGTTCCCAGCGATTGCGGAAGGAAACACGATTTGGGTCGGTGAGAAACAAATGCTTGTCGAGGAAGCTTGTTCTGGCCTTCGAATCTTTGTCGGTATGGCCGCATTTGCTTTTTTCTGGGCTTCGATGGCACAGCGTGCCTGGATCGATAAGGTTGTCATTTTGTTTTCGGCGTTACCTATGGCCATTGTTGCGAACACGATCCGGGTTGTTCTGACCTGCTGCTCGTTTTACTGGTTCAGCGACACGTGGGCTCGCAGGCTGCACGATGGCGCGGGAATTCTTATGATATTTATTGCGGGCGGGCTGCTTTGGGCGGTAAAATCGTACTGGGAACTCCTCTACCGACCAGCAAAGACGGTGTCGCCGGTATCGCTCGTTCGAGATGAGCTTGCTTCCATGTCCGCCGAAAATTGAGAACTCACACGTTATTCGAGGTCTAATAGTCTCAGTATATTTTAGAATCACTTTTTTTTAAGAACCAATAATCATTACCAAGGATGGTGTACGAAGAACCAAGGTTTTATTGGCTTACGAAATTTATTTCAGAGTCGGTACATCATGACTAGAATATCGCACGCATCGTCCCCCCAAACTTCGTCGTCTCCTTCATCCGAACACATCTTCGATCCATGGCTGGCGTGGGTTGCGTTCAGGCAGAGTTGGTATTGGGCCATGCCACTCGGAGCGATACTCGCGAGCCTCGGCGCATTCTACGTTCACAGCTCGTTCGTTCCGGAGTATCGCGCAACGCATATCCTTGAGGCCAATCGCGAGTACGTTGTCTTCCAGGGAATCTTGCAAGCACCTGTCGATTTGGTTCAGAACGAGCGCCCGCTGATTTACAATCAGCTTGTGCTTGGCCCGGTTCTTTCGGACGCCAAAATCTGCGAGGCTCCCAGTCTTTCTGACCCAGTGACGCGTGAAGCGAACTTGAGGAGGAATATGTCCGTCAACGATGCTGGAACGAGAACGTTGATGCAGATTTCATACAAGGATACAGATCCGGTCGCCGCAGCGAAGGTCTGCAATGCGATTGTACGATCGTATTTGGACCAACGACAGAGATTTGACGATCGACGCGTCTCGGATCTTGAAGGGTGGTTGCAGCCAGCCCTCGGCAGTTGGGAAGGTGCCGTTGAAGAGAATCGCAAACGGATTATCAGCCTCAGCAAGCAAGCGAAAGGCTTTGATCCATTTCAAGAATCGAGTCGAATCAATGCGGACACCACGAATCTCAGCAGCTTGAGAGATGAGCTGAGCAACCTTCGATCGTCGGAAGCCGTTCTTGCCGCTGAGTTGGCGATGATGAAGAAAGATGAAGAAAACGCGAAACCGTTGGGACTCGAAGCAGATGCCGATCTGATAGCCGAATTGATCTCAAAGACGCCTGAAGTTGCAAAAATCGTAAGAGAGATCGAGGAAAAGCAGGCGGATATGCGCAACATGGAGCGAAAGGACATCGTCCGATTCGATCCCCGTGGGTGGCATGACAAGCTGAAGAAAGACGTTGAGGTTTTAACCAAACAACTCGCCGTCGCCCAGGAAGCTGCGAAGCCAGGGATACAAGCCAAAGTCAAAAGCCGAATGGAAAAAAACCTTTCCACACTTAAATCGTCCAGCATAGCCGCAAAAGAAAATGAGCTGGAGGGTGTTCGGACGAAGCGAAGTGTTTATGAAACCCAGTATGACGCCGAGGAAGCTCGACTGTCGAAGTTTGCTGGCGAAACGGCTGATCTTTACTTTGCGCAACAGAAGTATCTCCAAGCCTCCAAGATCCTTGAAAAGCTTGAGGAACGAATTGCGTCGATTCGCACCGAGAGGCAAAAAAGCAGCACGATGCAGACTCTTGCGGAAGCAGTACCGCCAACCAATCCGGAAGAGATCATGCCTTGGAAAAAGGTCATCATGGTGGCCGGAGGCGCGTTCCTGATCCCCTTCGGCATCGCTTTATTGTGGGAGCTCAAGACGCAGCGGGTTACTACCGCAAACTCTTTGGAGTCGTCGAAGATGATTCCCGTTCTTGGCGAAGTTGCAAGAGTACCGAGCGGCATCAAGATCGGGAGGAAACAGCGAGTTTACGAAGAGAGTATCGAGACATTGCGCGCCAACATGATGTTCTCGACGGGCGCTAAACAATTGCGATCGATTGTCGTCGCGAGCAGTATGTCGGGGGAAGGAAAAAGTAGCCTGGCTTCACATCTCGCATTGTCGCTCACTCGAGCGACAGACCAATCGGTTCTTTTGATCGACGCCGACTTGAGAAGTCCCGACCAGCACCACTTGTTCGGCATCGAGATGGGACATGGTCTTTCGAGTGTCTTGGCTGGGAAGTGCAGTTTGAAGGATGCGATCGATCGATCGCTGGGCAACCATCTGCATATTCTCCCGGCTGGACAACTGGAATCTAATCCGCATCGATTGGTATCTCCCGAAGCCGTTCGGAATCTTATCGAACAAGCGATGGAGCTATACGAATATGTGATCATCGATACAGCCCCTGTGCTCGCTGCGGGCGAAACACTTTGTCTAGCAGCAGCAGCCGACGCGACACTGGTCTGTGTGATGCGTGATGTAAGCCGTCACGACAATATCAAGCGATGCATGCATCGACTGGAAGCGGCTGGAGCCAAGGTCATCGGAACGATCTTTAGTGGCGTCTCGACGTTTGAGTACTCGTACCGATACGGTGACTATCGATATACATTGCCGACGATGAAATCGTAACTTGTTATTCGGTTCCATCGAACGTTCGACGATGTCCCGACGCTCCTTGTCTTCCCAATATCCCATGAATCCATGATGCCGCAAAACGATAGCTTAGAAGAAGAAAAACAAGAACCGACTGCAGTCGATGGCGTAGAGCCCCCTGCGGCGGAAGGCGTTCGCTTGGACACGAGTTCTTCACCATCGAGTTCATCGAAGGCGAGCAATCCTGCTTCTCGAAAGCATCGAGCCCGACCCTTGAAATGGGAATGGAATCTGCCGTTATTGGGAGCAACGGTGGGAGCGGCAATTATTCTCCCGGTCTTCTTCTATTTTGCCTACTATTATCAAACGTCTCGTGTCGTCGATGGAATTTGGAGTCGAGCGAATGCGGCTAAGGAAGAGGGGGATTTTCAGTCTGAATCGCGTTGGCTGAACCTGTTGGTTACTTTTAATAAAGAGGACAAGGAAGCCTTAGTGCGACTTGCTTTGGCGATGAATGGTTCCGCCAAATCGGGTCCGCAGATCATGGAAGCCCAGCGGGCGTTGACGAATGCGTTGGGAGCGTTGGGGGAATCCGACAGCGTCGAAACGATTCGCGAACTTCGGTGTTTGCTGATACAGCGTTTACTCGATCTTGGCAACAGCTGGGCAGGCGAATCGGAACGGCAGACAATTCTATTGAAGGCCGAGCCAGAGAATCCAGATGCTTTGCAATGGCTCGCATTGAGTCTTTACTCTCAAGTCGAATCGGGGGAATGGAGGTCAAGGAACAAGGTCCGCTATGAAAGAAGCAAAGACTTTTGGGCCTGGGCTTCGTACCAGCCCGTTGGCGAAATCCTTCGATTGGCGCTCGACAAGAATCCGGAATCAGAGGATCTCGCCATCGCTCTGTTGCATGCGTACGTTGTCAAGAAGAACTATTTTGACTTACCGGATAACGATGACAACCGAGCGAAGTTCGACGAAAAAGCGAGATCATTAATCCAGCAGCTTCAAGGCAAAGACGATGGAAGATCTCAGTGTGCAAGCTATATGTATGCTCAGAGTATTGACCGCGAATTGGCCAGACGTTTGCTGCCAGATATAGCTCCGATGGCCATGGAACGACTGCGTTCTCTTCCGCCGTCCAAGAATTCGAATTCGGACACTGCGAGCATCGTGGTTCCGTCGAATGACACCGGAAAAAAAGAAGGTGATTGGGATGCTCAACTGGTAGCTTCTTATGGGGCACAGCTCAGCGATCAAGGTGAGGCGGAAAAGGCGTATCGGCAATTTGACGATCTAATTTCGATCGAAAACGGCTTGATTCCGAATTCGCTGCTGGAGTCGATCTATGTTGGTGCAGGACAAGCTTTGTGGAGTCAAGGAAAAGCAGACGAAGCACATCGCGTATGGCGGCAAGGCTGCGAGAGAATTGGGCCATTAGATGGACTCGCGCTTTGGCATACGATTGCGTATCATGCATGTGAATCGGGTAGAGTTCAAGAAGGTGTCGCCGCGTTGGACGAGCTCAGCGCTGCCATCAAGCAAGCATCCGCGTCACTTCTCAATCTATCGCTTGTTCGAGCCGATGCTCGCTCGTCAAAACAATTGAGGATCGATGCGGTTAAATGGTATAACGATGTCTTGCACGCTGGGCTAGAGTTGCGAGAAGGTCGGGCGAGCACGGCGGTGCAAAACCTCACGACCGCTCTCTCGGCAAAAATTTCAATTATTCCCGCTCATCGGGCCTATGCTTCGAAATTGCTTGCTCGAGCACATGCTGAAATGGGAGTTTGGGATCTTTCAGCGCGGGCCTTAGAAGAGGCGATCGCGCTCGAACCAGAAAACAAACTCTTGCGACGCCAAGCCGCCGATGCTTGGAGTCGTGCCGGGGGTGCTTCACGATCCATCGAGCAGCTGAAACTATCTGATGATGGGAGTTTCGACTTGGCTTTGACTGTGCTCCAGTCCACACTTTCGAATCAAAAAGCCTTACCTCCATCGCAACGCGATAACACGAAGATACGGCAATCGATCGAAGAAACGTCAACTCGACTCAAGAAAGAAAAGCAGAAAGGGGCGTTTCCACCCCGCGAGTGGTTATTTGACGCGATTCGACTTTCATCCGATAACGGGATGAACATGTCCTCATCGGTTATCTCAGCCTCCGAACGCGAAGCGAAATTCATCGAACTCTTCAAGCGTTACCCAAGCGTTCCCGAACTCCAGTCATTGGCGGCGATCTCGCTTCGCGGTCTTGGAAAGCAAGAAGATGCGGCGCTAGCGTTGAGTAATTTGGAAAAGCTAAAGGAATCTCATTTTCAAATTTGGCTTGAGACGCAAGTCAAGCTAGCGCTCTCCGATAACGATGTAGCCAAAGCCAGGCGATTGGTCGACGAAGCGATCGCTTCCAAGAAAATCCCCGACGACGCCATCTTAGATATCACCTCAAGAATCTTCGAGTCTGCAGGATTGTTAGCGGATGCATGTGAGTTCTTGAAGCGAAAGGCTGACGCAAAGTCTGAATCGAATCTGTTCAGAATTGGTTCGATGCTGCTCGACCTGGAACAACAATTCGCTTCTGGAAAGTCTTCGGATTCGTCTGGGCAAGCCAACGGGAATCCGTCGCAAGAACTGGATGATGTGATTCAAAGACTTTCTGATGTTGAGGGCGAACGCGGATCTCATTGGCGGCTTTTGAAATCAGGGCGCTTGCTTCGAAGCTACAAGATTTCAAAAAATGAAAAGGAACTTCAGTCGAGCGCCAAGCTCCAAGCGGAAATCCTGGCCGTTCGTCCGCGGTGGGCACCGGCCCTGGCATTGGGAGGGGAAATTGCCTCCGCTCAAGGAAAACCGGAGAAAGCCGTGGAGTCTCTTCAAAAGGCGATCTCCGAAGGCGACCTGCGCGTGTCGACCGTCTATGAATTAGTGCGACAATTGAATGGTCTTGGGCGATTCACGGAAGCGGAGTTCGAGTTTGAGAGAATTGCCGAGTTTTCAGGTAAAGTCGGAATGGTTTCGGAGCTCGAGATTGGAATTGCACAAGGCAAGGGTCAATTCGAACGAGCATTGGAGTTGGCCCGTCAGGGTATCGAACGCAGAAAAAATGATGCATCGGCGTGGCTATTTTTGGCTCAAGCAGCGCTTCTCAACATCGCCAAGTCTCCCGAACTGACCCAAGCATTGGTTGCCGAAGCCGACCACGCTTTAGATGAGGCGAATCGACTTTCTGGGACCGGAGATGTCAACGTATGGCTTTACAGGTTTCGATTCGCATCGCAATTTCAAGGAATTGAAAAAGTACGTCGCATTGCGGAAGAGTTAGCAAAAAGCTCTGTCCCCGAAAGACGACGCGCCCTTTTAAGCGTTCGCGCCTATCTTCAACTGCGAGAATTCGAAACAGCCAAGACGCTGCTCGACAAGGCCCTCGCGGAGTCGCCACGCGACATAGAAGTCAAGATCGCGTTGGTGGAGTATTACCGCCTTACTGGTGACCAGAAGGCGCTTGTGGATACGCTAGAAGAATTGGTGCGGCTTGATCCAAAGCGCGAAGACACTCGAAAAGCTCTAGCGGTGGCGCTGGTGACGAATAGCCAAGCGTCTGGGGCGCTTCCTTGGGAACGCATCGCGACATTGATCGGGGATAGCGCCGTTGGGAACTCCGAATCGGCACGGCTTTACTATGCGATGCTGCTTGCAACCCGGGGCGAGGAAACTCAGCTGAAAACATGTAAGCAGCTATTGAGAGAGCTGGTTAAGTCTCAATCACTCGAGATTGCAAATGAAGCGATCAGGTTGAGTATTGCGATCGAGCAAAAACGGTGGATGCAGTCGAATGTCCAGGTCGATACAGCTGCCTCGGCGGATAGCTTTCTCGAAATTCGAAGACTCTATGATGTGCTTACAAAGCGCAAAGAACCCTCGGTTCCCGATCTGTTTCAGTATGCCGACTTCCTCTTACGAGCTTCGAAAACGGACGACGTGCCATGGTTGATCGATAGAATACAAGCTCTGACCCCCGATAGTCCGCAGGTTCTTGTACTGCGACTTCGGCTTGCAAGAGAGAAAAAACTACTCGACCGGATACCCGGCCTGGTGGAGAGTTGGATTCAAAGTGGAGCCAAATCAACGATATCAAGGGCTTCGGTTGCGGGCGGAATTTTGATGCAACTAGGATTTGAAGAGCTCGGCGTAACGTTCCTGCAACGAGCTTATTCCGAGAACCCGAAAGAGTTTCGTCCTTTTGTTGTCAGCCTGAGTCGAACCGGAAAAATGAAGGAAGCAATCGAGGTCTGTATTGCGCAGTCGCAGTCAGATTCGGAATCCGCGCCAGATGCAATCGCGCTTTTGGCGGACGTGGCTTTCCAGGACGCTGGGCTCAAGACATTGGCCGATCGCATTGAAAACGTTTTCTCGGAGGGATTGAAAGATCTTCCATCGAATCCAGTCGTCCTAGAATCGATCGGGACACTACGACTGAATCAACAACGTTATCCAGAGGCGCTCGAACTCTTGCTGCGTGCAGAGGCGATTGCTCCGAACAACTTGATGACTCTCAACAATCTCGCAGTCGCAACATCGGAGATCTCTGGCAGAGAAACAGAGGGATTGCCTCGGATCACTCGGGCCATCGAACTCTTTGGTCGGTACCCAGAACTTCTTGACACGCTTGGCGTCGTGCAGTTTCGTTGTGGGATGCTCAAGGAAGCCCAAGCAAGCTTGCAGGAGGCAGTAAGTCGTGGAAAGGATCCCCGTTTCCGGTTGCATCTAATTCAAGTGCTGGGTGCAAGGAAAAACGAAACGGAAATCAACAAGATCGCGAAGGACCTGAATATTGCCGAGCTTCGCAAAATGCCTTTGACGGCGAGCGAACGTTTGGTGGTAGAAGAGGTCTCAAAGAAAATTGGAAACGAAAGCAGCTAAGAATCCACCATGACTCGGACAAAATTTATTGCCGGATTACTCAGTATTTTGGTGATTACTGCGATCACCACGATGATGCGTAATTATTTGGAAGCGGGCTGGTCGAATCATTCGACGCTCGAAACACACGCCGAGAATCTCCGTCAGCTTCCAGAGCAGATCGGTGACTGGGTAGCCTCGTCGGCAAACGATTTACCTGACAACGCCAAGCGCATCTTGAAATGTCACGGATTTATTAATCGATCCTATTGGAATCCCCAAACAGGTGGCACGGTCACCGTTGCGATTCTGTTCGGGCCCCGTGGGCCAATTGCGGTTCATACGCCTGAAATCTGCTACAGTGGCGTCGGTACCCAACCAATTGCCGACAGACGGTCGGTCGAAATCAAAACGGAAGAAAAATCGGATCGCTTTTGGACGATTCAGTTTTCGCGTGGGGCGGATTCGGCGCCGAGCCTAGAAGTTTGGTATGCTTGGAGTGATGGAGGTCCGTGGGTGGCTTCTGAACAACCTCGTTTTTGGCTTACCGATAGTTTGTACAAGATTCAACTTGCAGGTACTCCCGCCAAGACCAATGCGGAAAGTGACTGCAAGAGCTTTTTGCGAGCTCTTATGCCGGTTTTACGGCAAAGGCTTCGCAGTTCCTAGTCCATATAGTTAACCCTTTGTATCGCAATTTAGTTTGTCCCTCTAGCTTGATCACAGGTTTCACGCAATGGAAATGGCTTCCGGAACACAGTTCCCGGTCCTGACAACAGAAAAGGAAGATGATCTAAAGATCACCTATCCTTTTCCGGTGGAAGACTGGACTGACCTGCGCAATGGGTATAGCGCAGCAACAAGACGATGGCTTTACTTTCAGCGGAAATACTTCTGGGAGCGAATACTAGGTTGCATTTTACTGATCCCAGCGAGTCCTCTCGTACTATTTCTGTGTGCCTTGGTAAGAATGCATTCCAAGGGCAATGCGTTGTACAAGCAAACACGAGTTGGGCATCGCGGAAAAACGTTTGAGATTCTGAAAATCCGAACGATGCATTGTGATGCTGAAGCCGACGGTGAAGCTAGATGGTGTACCAAGAACGACCCTCGTATTACTACTCTCGGCAAGATAATTCGGAAGTTGCACTTGGATGAACTGCCTCAGTTGATCAATGTTGTGCGAGGCGAAATGACACTGGTCGGTCCACGTCCCGAGCGTCCGGTATTCGTTGATAAACTGAAGTTGTTGATTGCTGGTTACGACAGGAGGCATTCGGTGCTTCCCGGCATTACAGGCTTGGCTCAGATCAACCTGCCCCCAGATACATCGACGGCGGATGTGCGACGAAAGCTATTCCTAGACCTTCGATATATCGACGAGGCCTGTTTTTGGCTCGATTTCCGAATGATCATGGCCTCCAGTGTTCGATTGCTTGGTGTTCCAGGCGCAATCGTTACACAGCTTCTAGGTTTGTTTCGTTCAGTGCCCGTATTTAAGGACCTGGATGTTTTAGACGACCTGCATGAGGCAGTTGCTCATACCGACCAACAGGTACGGCGTGCGACCAAGAATCGCTCCCAGATTTCGGTGCGACCCTTCGTATTCCCGACGGGCGACCGGATTGATTCGCTTGAATCGAAATCGACGCGACTTTCTGAAACGGTCCCGAACGCTCTTACCGTCGATGTGGAAGATTACTTTCAGGTTTCAGCGTTTGAGCATCAAGTAAAACGTGAAAAGTGGGAAGGTTTTGAAAGCCGTGTCGAAGCGAACACGGACAGACTTTTGAAACTCTTTCGCGAGAAGGAAGTGCACGGCACGTTTTTTGTGTTGGGATGGATCGCGGAAAAGTTTCCCGCATTGATCCAACGCATCGCGGATGCTGGCCACGAGATAGGATGCCATAGCTTTGATCACAGGCTGCTTTACAATTTGTCGCCAGGCGAGTTTCGTGAGGATCTGATTCGAAGTCGTGACGCCATCAAGAACGCTTGTGGAATCGAAGTTACCAGCTATCGTGCGCCAAGCTTTTCCGTCACCTCGAAATCCCTTTTTGCCATTGGCACTTTGGTTGACGAAGGATTTATCCTGGATTCGAGCATCTTCCCGATCATGCATGATCGCTATGGAATGCCAGACTCAGTTCCTGATGTCCACCATCTTACGGTATCTGACAGCAAAATTATCGAATTCCCACCGTCCGTCTGGCAGTCTCCGTTTGGCAAGATTCCTATCGGAGGCGGCTACTTTAGACTCGCACCTTATTGGGTTACGCAACGAGCCATACGAGGCATTCGCGATGCTGGGCGACCAGCGATGTTTTACGTGCATCCGTGGGAGATCGATCCCGATCAACCGACCATTGCGAATGTGGGGTGGAAGAGCCATTTTCGGCACTACGTAGGACAAAAGTCGACTCTGGAGAAACTTTCTCGCTTACTCGACGACCATCGTTTTGCACCTGTTTCGGAAGTACTATCATACGAGGTAATGTCAAATATTGAGTTGGAAGCCAACGTATAAACTTAAGTAAGCAAGCAACTACCTTCGTAAGAATTGCATCGAGTCTAGAAAGAACTTCCTCGCATGACAACCATCCAGGCGATTCCTACATTCGACATCGGTGATGACGGGCAAGAAAAACCTCAGCTGCTAATGCTTACGCACCGCGTGCCTTTTCCTCCAGACAGGGGAGATAGGATTCGGTCATGGAACATCTTGCGTCACCTTTCTCGAAATGCCGATGTCTCATTGGCGTGTGTTTCCAGTGAACCGATCCATCCCCAAGCAAAAGATGCCTTCAAAGAAGTCTGCCGACGCGTGGTTATCGCTGAAGTCGGCAATCGATCGCGATGGGTTCGAGCGTGCGCTTCGATGGCTTTCGGAAGATCCTTGACGGAAGGACTTTTTTGGTCTCCTTCACTTGCCTCCACCCTCGATCATTGGGCCGACGTGCTCCCGTTCGATGCTGCGTTGGTCTATTGCAGCAGCATGATGCAGTACGCTTGCCAAAAATCGCTCGCCAAGGTCCCACGGGTTGTCGATTTGGTAGATGTTGACAGTCAGAAGTGGCAAGACTACGCCAATCGATCGCCTTTATGGAAACGACTTGTGTACCAATTGGAATCTCGGCGCGTTCGACGACTGGAGCAGGAAATATCTAGGTCGGCGAATGCGGTAACGCTGGCAAGCGATGCTGAAGCGATGCTGTTTCGAGATTCGGTCTCGGGGAACGAGGCTGTTGTGCTTGGTATTAGCAACGGCGTCGATATCGACTTTTTTGATCCGTCGACAATTGAACGAGTACTCATCCCCAATCGACCCAAGACATCGTCGGGCGTTTCCAGATTTCGAATGGTTTTCGTTGGCGTTCTAGACTATTTGCCGAACGTGGATGGATTAAAGTGGTTTATCAATCAGGTTTGGGCAAAGCTAAAGGAATTGATACCAGCGGCAACGCTCGAAATCGTCGGGCGCAATCCTAGTTCTGCCTTGAAGAAGCTATTGGAGCGAGAAGGGATCCGCGTCGTCGGTTCGGTAGACGATGTCCGTCCCTATCTGGCAGGTGCGGATCTTGTGATTGCGCCGCTCTTGATTGCGAGGGGGATTCAGAATAAGGTTCTTGAAGCGATGGCCATGGGAAAGCCCGTCTTGGCGACGTCCTATGCTGCCGAGGGGATTGATGCCGAGCGAGACAAACACTTCGTGGTTGCGGATTCTGCGGCAGAATGGATTCAAGCCCTTGTGCGGCTTTTTAACAGGCCTGAGTTACAGGATCGTATTGGTGCAGCAGCGAGAAAGCTTATTCTGGAAGAATATACTTGGCCATCTCGTCTCGATCGACTGAACGTGCTATTAGGGATTGCAAACACTTAAAATCTCAACGACTCAAGCATCTGTGATATATTGCGATCGCGATGGATGCACCGTGATACTGGAAGCTTATGACAGACAATCGAGTGCGAGTTGGCTTCGTCGTACATCAGATGCAGATTGCGGGCGCCGAAATTCTGATCTCGCAAATCATCGTTCGTTTGAAAGATGAAATTGCTCCGACGATTTTTTGTTTAGATGCAATCGGCGAACTCGGCTCAAAATTGGCAGAACAAGGAGTTCCGGTGGTTGTCCTGGATCGAAAGCCCGGTATCGATCAGGGTCTTCCTTTTCGTCTTGCCAAGGAGATCAAGTCGCGGAGCATCGAGGTGGTGCATGCGCACCAATACACTCCGTTCTTCTATACGGCCCTCGCTCGGTTGACGGGATGTTGGGCGACCAAAATTGTTTTTACGGAACATGGTAGACATTTTCCCGATATCGTCTCCTGGAAACGACGGTTGGCGAATCGGTTCATCCTCTCTCAGTTTTCCAACGTGACAACGGCTTGTTGCGATTTTTCGACCGTGGCCTTGAAGCAGAAAGAAGGATTCTCACGAGCTTTCACTATCCCGAACGGCGTTGCGGTAGAAGATCTTCCTCCTCGCGGTACTCCGGATCAGCAGCGGGAACTACGAACGAAGCTGGGGCTTTGCAATGATCTTCAGTACGTCGCTTGTGTGGCTCGATTTCACCCGATCAAAGATCATGCGATGTTGCTGCGGGCTTGGGCCATTGTGCAGATGAAGGTTCCCAATGCGCGCTTGATTCTGGTAGGCGACGGATCCGAACGAGCTGCAATGGAGGAATTGTCACGTACATTGCGACTAGAGACGAGCGTTCAATTCTGGGGGATTCGGCACGACATTGGCGACATTCTTCGGGCCGTCGACCTTTTTGCTCTTTCCAGTATCAGTGAAGCGTCATCGCTTACCCTATTGGAAGCAATGGCTTGCGAATGTCCCGTCGTGGCCACCGATGTTGGGGGAAATAGCGAGCATTTTACCCACGGTGTGGAAGGCTATCTTGTTCCCAGAGGAGGCAGTCGAGAAATGGGGGAGAAACTGACGAAGTTGCTTCGGAACGACGAGGCGAGAGAGCAAATGGGCAGCTTCGCAAGGCGCCGCGTAGTTGATAAATTCGACTTGAAGGTGTCCGTAGCGCGCTATCATGAAATCTACACTCAGTGGAGTAAGGACCGAGGAGTATGAGTTGGTTGACGAAAACGATTGCGAAATCGTTGGCTTTCACGCTGATACTGCCGTTGTGGATATCATTTCAAGTAGCTGCGTTGGTGAAATCGGCGGATGATTCGTTGGTGGGCCATTCTCAGCTACTGGCCCTGATACCAGGTCGTTTCGGATCGTATCTGCGTGTTGCGTTTTACCAGCTGGTCCTGGAATCATGCGACTCGACGGCCTGTATTGAGTTCGGATCGCTTTTTTCCAAAACGGGGGCGAAAATAGGGAAGCGAGCCTACATCGGTCCTTATTGCCAGATCGGTTTGGCAACGATCGAAGACGACGTCCTAATCGGTTCGTCTGTCCAAATCCCAAGCGGACCACGCACGCACGGTTTTGAACGACTCGATTGCCTGATTCGCGAGCAACCCGGCATTCCCCAGCGCGTAACCATTGGAAAAGACAGTTGGATCGGGGTGGGATGTATTATCCTTGCGGACGTCGAGGCTCAGTCCGTAGTCGGTGCCGGTAGCGTAGTGACCAAATGTCACCCGACTCGGTCGGTTATCGCAGGAAACCCTGCCAAATTGCTGCGATCTAGGGATGTAGAGTAGAGTCAAAACCGACAAGTTTGACCGGTTTTTGCCCAAACAACCGCTAAATCCCCTTTCGCCGAGCAGCATCTCATCAATTAACCTTAGTCAATACGGCTTATCAATCCGCAATTTAGCGAGGACAATTATCCTATTCTGTAGTCGGCCTGCGCAGGTTTTTACCAAATACCCATGGGTTTGTGTCACCCAGAGGAACGAAGTCTGCGCAAATTCGATGCTTTTCCCGGAAAATGACTGCGAAAGACGGCTCCTCAAACGAACTTTCACGCTTTTTGAGACTTAACTTGAATCGACTCCTCAACGACATTTACCCCCAATTTGACTCGCATTGGCAGATGACGAACTGCGAACGCGTCGCTTTGATCGCCATCGCAGAGCAACTAAAGCCAGAATTGAGCTTGGAGATCGGAACGTACCTGGGTGGATCTCTTCAGGTCTTGTCGCGGTTCTCGCAGCAAGTCATTTCGGTCGACATCGATTCGACCATTCCTGAAAAGCTCGCCGGAAAATTCTCGAACGTATCGTTTCAATCGGGCGACTCGGCGACTTGTTTGTCTGAAGTCGTCGATGGGTTGAATCTCGATTCCAAGCACGTCGATTTTGTCCTCATCGACGGCGATCATTCGGAAGCGGGGGTACGACGGGATATCGAGTCTGTGTTGAGACTCGTGCCGCAGCGTCGGATGGTGATCATTCTCCACGATAGCTTCAATCCAGATTGTCGCGCTGGCATGCGAAACGCGAAATGGAATCGATGCCCCTACGTGCAATCGGTCGAAATCGATTTTATACCGGGTGTATATCATCAAGTCGCTTTTGATATGGCTCCTGCCCGTACCATGTGGGGCGGCTTTGCCTGTGCGGTTCTCGAACCGATTCCTCGCAAGGGAGACTTGATCGTATCCGAAGCTCAACGTGGGCTTTTTGACGCTGTATTTGAACAGTCTGCTCACAAGGCGCCCATTCATTGGTCTCAACAGATTCCGTCTGTATCTCGAGTCATGAAGTCCTTGCTCGTTAGAAAATAGTTTTCGGATGTCAGTCGAACCGCTGTCAATCATGCATCAAGAAGAGGAGCCCTGGGACTTGGTCATTCGACCACATGCATCCATCTTCTCGCTCAACCTTGCGGATATTTGGCGACACAGGGACCTGCTTTATCTTTTTACTCGGCGCGATATCGTTGCATTCTATAAACAGACACTTCTCGGGCCATTGTGGTTCTTCATTCAACCGATTTTCACAACGCTAGTCTATGTCCTTATCTTTGGACAGATTGCAAAGCTCTCAACGGACGGAGCTCCGCAAATTCTGTTCTACCTTTGTGGCATAACATTTTGGAACTATTTTTCTGAATGTTTCAACAAGACCGCTACGGTCTTTAGGGATAATGCCGCGCTGTTTGGCAAAGTCTATTTCCCTCGAATCATTGCACCGCTTTCGATCGTCTTGTCGAACTTGACTCGCTTTGCAATACAGTTCTCTCTATTCTTGTTATGCCTTGGTTGGTATTTCTGGAACGGCGAAGTGCAGCCGAATGTAACTGCATTTATGTTGCCACTGATTCTGTTGATCATGATTGCGATTGGACTCGCATGCGGAATGTTTTTCTCGGCCGTGACTACCAAGTACCGAGATATGGTTCACTTGTTGCAATTCGGCGTCCAGCTGCTCATGTACGCAACGCCGATAATTTATCCGTCTTCTCAGATGCCGACCAAAGTTGCTGCGGTTTTGTCATGGAACCCGTTAGCCCCACTTTTTGAAGCGGCACGTTTCGGATTTCTAGGTAAAGGCGAGTTTTCTCTGGTTGGAATCGCATATTCCGCCGTTTTTGCTTGCGTGTCACTTTTCGTTGCAACCGTAATCTTCAATCGAGTTGAACGAACGTTTATGGATACGGTATAACGCAGTGAGCACGGTTATCCAGTTCCAGGATGTATCCAAGCAATATCGACTGGGAGAGGTGGGAACTGGCGCGCTCGCGGAAGATCTTCAGCGTGCCTGGGCAAAGCTACTAAGAAAACCCGATCCATTTGCAAAGCTCGGAGCCGAAAACGATCGAGAGAACAAAGGGGGGGACTATGTCTGGGCTCTCAAGGATGTTTCGTTCGAGGTCGCACAAGGGGAAGTCTTAGGTATTATCGGCCGCAACGGTGCCGGTAAAAGCACGCTCCTCAAACTGCTTTCGCGAATTACAGCACCGACAACGGGTACCATTAAGGCGCGTGGTCGAATCGCCAGTTTGTTGGAAGTGGGAACAGGGTTTCATCCCGAATTGACAGGACGTGAGAATATCTACCTCAACGGTGCAATCCTCGGGATGAGTCGCAGCGAAGTATCAAAGCAACTGGACCAGATGATCGATTTCTCCGGCTGCGCGAAATATATAGATACCCCTGTTAAACGCTACAGCAGCGGCATGATCGTCAGGTTAGGCTTTGCAGTCGCCGCACACTTGGAATGCGAAATACTCGTCGTTGACGAAGTATTAGCCGTCGGCGATATCGAATTCCAACGAAAGTGCTTCGGGAAAATGAAGGATGTAGCGTCATGTGGACGAACGGTATTATTCGTTAGCCACAACATGGGTGCCGTTTCACAACTGTGTCAGCGGGGGATTGTCTTCGAACGCGGAAGAATCGCCATGGAAGACAGCGTCTCGGCGTGCGTTGAAAGATACCTCGCCGTTGATTCCGATGCGTTTGTTACCTTTACGGCCAAAGAGTCCTCTGCATTGAGCTTTCATTCCGTCCGGATCGTAAATCAGCGAGGAACGACAACCAAGAGCTTCTTTTACGATGAACCGATCTGCATCGAGATGCGATATACGAACCGAGCTTGCGATCCATTTACCGAACTAGGCGTACGTATCCTTTCCCAAGAGGGAGTCATCGTTTTTACAACGCAGCGATCAAACCGTTTGTCAACGCAATTGTCGAACGAATCGAACCTGGCCAGGGTAACGATACCGGGTGGATTCCTAACCCCAGGCAACTACGCCATCACCATCGGAGCCCATGTTCCTCATAAGGAAATACTCGACCTTCGAGAATCTTCCGTAGGATTTCGAATCGAGGAAACAGGCAGTGAGTTTTCAAGCTATTCGACCGATCGATATGGGGTCGTTTTTTGCGAATGTGACTGGGAAGATCATTCGATTCAGACAGCTGCAGTCAATACGCAGGAATCTCATGACCGGCATTGAGGCCCCCACGAGTAAAATTTCGGGTGGGCCAGTGGTACCTGTTTTTCGCGCGAATGTGCTCGGGAAACACAACGTTCAGTACTACCGGTGCACGGATACTGGATTCATCCAAACAGAAACACCTTATTGGCTCGAAGAAGCCTATTCGTCTGCCATTTCCGCGCTGGATGTTGGGTATGTTAGTCGCAATTTTTGGATGTCGACATGCACGGAGAAAATTATCGAGCGTTGCTTTGCGAAAGAGGGACACTTCCTTGACTACGGCGGGGGCTATGGAATGTTTGTCCGATTGATGCGCGACAAGGGGCTTGACTTTGTTCGATACGACCCTCACTGCCAAAACCTCTTCGCGATATACTTTGATGCTCCGGAACAGGCTCTCAATACACTGTCGTTCGAATTGGTCACGGCCTTCGAAGTTTTCGAGCATCTGCCGGAGCCTCTCGTTGAACTGGAGCGGATGTTTCGTGCTTCCAATTCAATTTTGTTTTCGACAGAATTGCAGCCAGACGAGCCTTTGAATTCGGTGAATGACTGGTGGTATTTTGTACCTGAAGCGGGTCAACATGTTTCATTTTATACTCTAGAAGCACTTCATCGAATGGCATCGTCGTTTGATGCAAAGCTTTACAGCAATGGCAAAAACCTGCATCTGATGACGAAACGTTGCGACGTCAAAGACCCATTTGCTCCAGAATTCGCTCCAGCGTCTGCGCCAACACTCTTCGAGAAAGCTGCCGATAGATGGTTGCGTCCATCCAAGAATCAAAAGCCTCTACAACCGGCCGCGGCAACGAATACGAGCTTGCTGGATTCAGACTTTCAACAGGTACTCGCCAAGATTCGGACATCACAAGAATGATTTCAACCAGCAAGAAGTTTAGAAGGATGGAATTGTGAAAATTCCGGTATACAAACCAACGATTTCCGATGTGGAAAAAGCTTACGTTCTCGAGTGTCTTGAGACGGAGTGGATTTCGTCGAAGGGGCCGTTTATCAACAAGTTCGAAAGCCAATTCTCCAAGTACGTCAAAATCGACTACGCCCTGACCGTTTCAAACGGAACGACTGCACTCCATGTGGCGTTGCTTGCTTTGGGGATCGGCCCAGGTGATGAAGTGATAGTTCCAACGCTGACTTATGTCGCGGCCGCGAACGCTGTGATGTACACCGGTGCATGTCCAGTGTTTGTCGATTGTGATCCGACAACATGGCAAATGGATCCGGAGGATGTTCGGAAAGCGATCAATTCAAACACACGAGCAATTTTAGCCGTCCATCTTTATGGACAGCCTTGCGATATGCCGTTGCTGTCGCAAATCGCAACGGACCACAATCTACTTTTGATAGAAGACTGCGCTGAATCCTTGGGGGCCTTCATTGGAGAACGGCATGTCGGCACTTTTGGAGATATTGCGACTTTTAGTTTCTACGGAAATAAAACGATTACGACTGGCGAGGGAGGGATGGTTGTCACCAGCAATCCGAACCTTGGAGAAAGAATTTCACATCTTAAAGGGCAGGGACTCGCGAAGTTTCGCGAATATTGGCACGACATTATCGGCTACAACTATCGAATGACGAACATTTGCGCGGCTATCGGTTGCGGACAACTGGAACGAATCGATAAGATTCTGGATCGCAAAAGAGAGATCGCGAATTTTTATCGCCAAGAATTAGCGGACCACGTCCAATTCCAAGTATCGAGAGACGGTACGACACACTCGCATTGGATGGTCTGTTTTCTAGTGGATCGAGCAAGTCAGCGAGACCCCATGCGAAACGCCCTCGCCCAATCTGGCATTGAAACCAGGCCTGTCTTTTATCCCGTCCATTCGATGCCGATGTATTCACGTTCGTATCGTCGCATGCCAAACTCAGATGACATCGGTAGTCGCGGAATCAATCTACCAAGCTTCCCGGAGCTTACGAACGAAGAGCTCTCATATATTTGTCAGGCGGTAAAGTCGCAACTCTGACGTCTGCGAACACGACTCGAAATGATTGAAATTCGGCAACTAAAAAGCGATGATGCGTCCGTCCTATCGGCCACGCTACAACAAGCGACGGAGAGCGATCGACGATTTTTCCATCCGTTCGAATTTTCAGTCGATGCGGTTCGCGAGCAGCTGCAAAAATGTATCTCCGATGTGTTTGTCGGGCTGTTCGTTGCAGATGGAGCGGAACTGGCCGGGTTCTATATGCTGCGAGGCGTTGACGAAGGCTTTGCGTCTCCGATGTATGGCGTTTTTATCGGACCCGAACACAGGCGAAGAGGCCTTGCACGACTCAGTTTGCAGCATGCAACGGCCGTATGTCGGATTCGAAATTATCCATCGCTGCTGCTGAAAGTTTATGAGAGCAATGCGGTCGCGGTCCAACTCTATCAGAGCTTGGGGTTTTCGATGTTGCGAGAACAGGACGGACAGCTGGTGTTGGAATTGTTGACTGGGGAAAATGCAGATCGATAGCGGGAACGCTGGTAAGGTGCGCGTGAAGGTTGGTTACTATCTTGGCAATGCCAGTCTAGACCAAGGGGGCGTAGCGCCTTATGCCATTCGAGTGCTCGAATCACTTCTCCGAACTGAAGGCGATTCGAAAATAGAAGTGGTTGTCATCAACGGTGATACTCCTCAACAAGTAAGCACTCCAGCGAACGAAACCACCTTTCCACTTCTCAAGCTGTTGGGGAGACGTCTCATGGAAAGCTATCAAGTTTTGACGCGTGAGGGTAGCGTTGCCGAGCGAATTCAGAAGCGCGCTCCCAAATCGCCCGATCCGCGATTTGCTTCACTTGATATCCTGCATGTTCCATACCAGATAGCGCCCACGCACGAGCTTCCTTATATCTGCACGATGCATGATGTTCAAGAACTCCATTTCCCGGCGAACTTCTCCGCCAAGGAACGAGAAATGCGAGCAATTCACTATCGGAAATCGATTGAGAATGCGGCACGCGTCGTTGTTTCGTTCGAGCATATCAAGGCGGACCTTATAAGATTCTTTGATTGTCCAGAAGAAAAGGTAAGGGTAATGCCTCTACCGTATCGAGACTGCGTACTCAAGAGCTTGGAACCGGAGCGATTGGCGGAAATGTCATCTCGATATGCTAATTTCGGTACGTTTCTTTTATACCCTGCACAAACTTGGGCACACAAGAATCACTTGATGTTGATCGAAGCATTCGAGCGAGCTCGGGCCAAGCTCGGTGTTCCAGTTACCCTTGTCTGCACCGGCAAAACGAACGACTACTTTAGGATCATCGAGAAACGAATCCAACAGTCTGAGTACGCAAACACAATTCAATTCCTGGGTGTCGTCGATGAAGGTGAGTTGCGTTGGCTCTACGAGAATTGTTTGGGTGTTGTGATTCCTACGCTCTACGAAGCAGGTAGTTTTCCACTTATCGAAGCGATGTCGTTGTCCGCGCCCGTTATCTGCTCGAATGTTACTTCCCTTCCAGACACGCTCGGTAGTAGCGACTACCTCTTCGATCCAAACGATGCTGATGCGTTGGCCGCTATGATGATTCGACTTTCGTCCGACGAAGACTTTCGAACTGCGAATCGAAAGCATTGTCGCGATCGTATTGAAAAGTTGATGAGGACGGATATTGCCGAGCCTTATTTCAATCTTTGGCAAGAGGTTTTCGAAGAAATCCGCTCGAAATGAGAAGCAGTAGATGTTACGACGCGCATGTCAGGACTTGACGAAATACTAAGGTTGCCACCAGCAGAGAGATCGCATAGTGGTTGGCCGTGGACGCTAGACAGTGCCGTCCATGGTCAAGTGCCTGCGAGCGAACTTGATTGGCCCAAGATTTCGGTGATTACGCCAAGTTTCAATCAAGCTGAGTTTCTCGAGGCAACAATTCGTTCGGTGCTACTTCAGGGCTACCCAAACCTCGAATACGTTGTGCTGGATGGTGGAAGCAGCGATGGCTCCGTGGACATCATCAAAAAATATTCACCGTGGCTGTCGCATTGGGAAAGCCGTCCCGATCATGGACAATCAGATGCAATCAATCGTGGCTTGCGAGCCACCACGGGTGAAATCCAATGCTGGTTAAATTCCGACGACTATTTTGCTCCGGGTACGCTCGCGCACGTCGCACGATGTTTTTGCGACGCTCCTGAGACATTATGGCTTATCGGGTCCGCGACGCTCCTCGATCATCAGGGAGCTCAAACGATTCGACCAGCCCGGGTTTTGACGGAATCGGAACTTGTGCGCTGGACGCGATCCAACTGGTTTTGCCAACAGGCGACGTTTTGGAGGAAGTCGTTCATCGAACGAACGGGGTTTTTAGATGAATCACTTCACTACGTGATGGACTGGGAGCTTTGGCTACGGTTTTATGCGATTGCTCCTCCCCAAATTATCGATCAATCGTTGGCGTTCTACCGTTTTCATGAAAATGCGAAGTGCGTAGATAAGCTGGATAGCTACTACGTTGAGGAAACACGATTGCTGCTCAGTATCGTAGAAAGCTCCGACGTCGGTTTGCTCGCCAAGTACCGTGATGACGCTCGAAATCGGCTAGCAGAACTACTTGCGAACGCTTATCACGTCGAAGGAAATCAACGAGCTACTTTGGAGAGCTACGGCAGTTTCGAACTTATGCGGGAGGTCGCAAAGCGAGCCCTTGGAATTGTTGTTCCTAATCGTAGCACAACCGGCAAGCCATGATCGCGTTCGCGAATTTCTGTGCCGCCGACGAAATTAGCGGAGTTTCGACTTGGTTTGAAAAGCTTGTCATACAATGCCATCGTCATGGAATGCCGGTTTCGGTGTTACTGCACGGATTGGGAAACGACGCCCACACATCGTCCGTTTATCGATCATTGAGCGACGCAGGCGTCCCCACGCGGTACTCGCTTAAACCGCGGTTCACTGAAGATGGCGTAAAGGAAACAATCCGTTTTCTAAATGAGTTTCGCCCGAGGGTTTTTGTACCTCACTGCTTCGAACATTTCTACTACGCCGCTGATTTCGCTACGAAAGGGGGCCTACCATGGATCTTCACGATCCATTCGGATGATCCAGTTTATTGGGCGGTCGCGAAATTGTTGAACCTGAAACATCCGTTGGCTTCGACGGTCGGTGTGTCAAGTCATGTTTGCGACCTTTTCAGGGAGCACATTTCTCAAAGCATCGAACAAATCGCCTATGGTGTAAGTGTCCCCAACGAAACAACCGGCTACCGTCGTACACCGTTTAAAATCGCTTTCTGCGGTCGGGTTGTCGAGGAACAGAAGCGAATTTCGTTAGTCATCCAATCGATGGCATTAGCATGTCAGCAATCATCTGACATCGAGTGCGTTATTATTGGTGATGGTCCGCAATGCAACGCAATGAAAACGCATGTGGAATCGATTGGATTATCTAACAGAATCCAGTTCCTTGGTCGATTAAACGCAATGCCGCTTCGGGCAACTTTGCTAGATTGTCAGGCGATTTTACTGATGTCAGATTATGAAGGCTTGCCTGTTGCGATTCTGGAGGCGATGTCGATGGGAGTTGTTCCGGTCGCGAGAAAGATAACGAGTGGTATACCCGAGTTGATACATCATGAAGAATCGGGACTTCTCGTCAACGATGATCCAACATGTGCCGCGAAAGAGCTCGTTCGATTGTCAAACAATGCAGTCCTTTGGGCTGCATGTTCGGCGAATGCTCGGCAAATTGTCAGTCGCGATTACACAGATCAAGTCTGTTTCGAACGATGGCGGCGGTTGATAGAAACGCGAAGCGAATTGTGTTCGGTAACTTACCCTTTATCGATTCCATACCATGTAGCATTGCCGGCCGTTCCTTCGGCGCTTGTCGGACGAGACGTACGCAAGATAACACCGATCGATCGGCTGCGAACTCGATTTCAAAAATTCCTCAAGCGAAGATTCGCCTAGCTCACGCATGCGTATCGCATTTGTGAGCACAATGGAAGGAACACCTTGGGGCGGTTCGGAAGAACTGTGGTCGCAAGCCGCGCAGCATCTGGCCTCAAAGAACCATCAGGTTTTTGTGTCAGTACACGGATTTGCGACGATTCCACGCCAAATCCATGCATTACAAAACGCGGGGATTCATTGTCATTTTCGTTCTAAGACCGGCGTATCGCGCGCCAAGCGATTCTATCATGCCTTGACGTCGTCGATTGAATGGCGACGCCAACGATGGGAACGCCAACGTTGGCTGCGTCGCATAAAGCCACAATTGGTTTGCATCTCAGACGGGGCGATCTCCGGAGGTTTGTCGTGGATGCAAGATTGTCGTGAATTGAATGTTCCTTATGTGTCGGTGGGGCAAGCCAACTTTGAAGGGTGGTGGCCTGCGGATAAAGCTGCGACTGAATTGAGAGAGGCATTTTCGAATGCAACGCGGTGTTTTTTCGTTTCCCAAGCGAACTTAGAGCTTTTTGAAAATCAGATTGCGATGCGGCTTCCAAATGCAGAAGTCGTAAGGAATCCTTTTAATGTTCCGTGGGTGACAGACCCGCATTGGCCGGAGCTCGACAAAACGGACGGCCTTTGGTTGTTGGCCTGTGTTGCCCGAATGAGTCCCGCCGCCAAAGGTCAGGATATTCTCGTCAACGTGATGAAACTTCCACATTGGGAAGATAGAAATATTCGTATCGACTTTTTTGGAACGGGGGCGTTTGAGAACGGGCTCCGATCGATGGTAGATGAAGCAAACGTCGGAAAGAAGTTCCGGTTTTTAGGTCAAGTGGATGACATGGTAAACGTCTGGGAGTCGCACCATGCATTGATTCTTGCTTCGCGTTTTGAAGGACTTCCGCTGGCTGTTGTCGAAGCGATGCTTTGCAATCGGCCAGTGATCGCTACGTCGGTGGCAGGTACTCCAGAAATGGTAGAAGACGGAGTAACTGGATTTCTTGCCAAAGCGCCAACCGTACCATTGGTGGACGAAGCGTTACAGCGAGCGTGGGCTCACCGGGAGCAATGGATGCAGATGGGGCAGACGGCTGGTACTGAAGCACGCAAACGAATCCCCCGAGCCCCGGCTGAACTATTTGCTTCAAAACTCGAACAACTAGCGAAAGAGTGACCAGCGTTTGTAATGATGGAATGCGAGTACTCAATCATCATTTGCACGCGAAATCGATGCCAGATCCTCAAACGCGTTTTGGCGCTTCACGCGACACTTGACCGAATCTATACGGCTAGCAGGGAATACATCATTGTTGACAATGGGTCCACGGATGCTACGCCCGAAGTCGTCGCAGAGTTTCGTCAACTGGTTGATTGTCCCGTCCATTATGTTTTAGAAACGCAACCCGGCCATTCGATAGCTTTGAACGCGGGCTGTCGATTCGCGCACGGTAACAAGTTTGTTTTTACCGACGATGATACATTGCCCGCGACAACCTGGTTTCACTCCATTCACGAAATGTTTACGTCAAAGGGAGCCGACTGGGTCTTTGGGCCAGTTGTACCTCGGTGGGAGTTTGGTCCGGCACCAACTTGGTATGGACCACCTACTTCCATGTTTGTCGCCTGCCTCAGTCTCGGCGACGAAGTGCTAGTGGACCGTGAATTGACAGGCTGTTTTGTCGGAGCGAACCATGCGTGCAAGCGTTCGCGAATCTTTGAGCTTGGCCTTTATGATTTAAGTCTTGGTATTCGCGGCGATGGCTTAAGTTACGCCGGAAATGACGACGATTTGTTTCGGCGAGGTCGTGAGTCCGGCTTCAAGATTGTTTACTCTCCGAAGGCAATCGTCGAGCATTTGATCGCAAAGCATCGATACAATAAAAGTACCCACCGAGAGATGTTTAGGATGACAGGGCGAAACGAGTTTCAGAAGATGTTGCGATCCCCCCCTCCTTACCCATTGATTCTTGGCGTGCCGCGTTTCTATCTCTCGCATCTTTTTACGCACATGCGAAGCTTCGTTTCAGCGTTTGTGGCTCGACAGAAACCCCAGGCGTTTTACCATGAAACGCAAATTCAGCGTTTCGTATCGCTGTTCATATCTGCAATTCGCCATCGGGTTTTTAAGTGACCAATAGACCAACGACGCTGACGGTACTGGGAGCTGGATTTGCCGGATTAGCGACGGCACAGCGGGCAGAGCAATTGGGTGCTCAATGTGAGATCTTTGAAAGCCGATCCTATCTCGGTGGGCATGCCAGTTCGATGTCGAAACAGGGCTTCACGTTCGACGAGGGGCCCCATGTTTCGTTCTCCAAAATTCCCGAAGTCGTTGAGTTACTTGACAAGGGGATTCAAGGTCGCTTCCGCGAATTTTCTTCGACGGTTTCGAATTACTATCAGGGACATTGGGTCACGCATCCCGCGCAAGTCAATCTTTTTGGATTACCAGCCGACTTAGTCACGCGATGCGTCGTGGATATCGTCAATGCCGCGTTCAAGTCTAAGGAAATCCCCGACAACTATGCGGAGTGGCTGCTCGCGCAGTTCGGTGAAACATTTAGTCACGAGTTTCCGTTTCGATATACCCGCAAGTACTGGACGGTTGAACCGGAAAAAATGACGACTGATTGGATCGGCCCTCGAATGTATATGCCGAAACTGGAAGAGGTCATCCGAGGCGCCGTCGGTCCAAGAGAGGAAAACCTTCACTATATCACAAGCTTTCGATATCCTACCCATGGAGGATTCGGGGAATACTCCAAGGCCCTTTCGTCCAATGCCAAGGTGCATCTTGGAACTCCCGTCGAATGGATCGACCCAAAATCCAAAGAGATTGGGGTTCGCTCAGGGAAGACTTATGGATACGAACGGCTGATAAGCTCACTACCGCTTCCCGACCTCATGAGGCTTATCAAGGATTCGCCAGCTGTAGTTCGCGATGCAGCATCGAATTTGACATGCACTTCCCTGTACTTGGTAGACGTAGGAGTGAAACGCAATGAAGGTTTTCCCAATGGCGATTGGCTCTATTTTTACGACGAAGACATATGCTTTGCTCGTGTCAGCTTTCCTCATCGACTAGCAGCTTCCAATGTCCCAGAAGGGCATGGTAGTATCCAAGCAGAAATCTACCATTCCCGATACCGGCCAATCGAATATGAAAATGTCTTAACCCGAGGCATTGAGGACATGATCAAGACCGGTCTACTTCGGAAGGATGACGACATCGTATTTTCGCAGGTAAGGAATATCCAATACGGAAATATCCTTTTTGACCAACTGCGCAAAAACAGTCTCAAAATTGTAGAGACTTATCTCGATACTTTGGGTATTCTACGCTGTGGACGTTATGGACTCTGGAACTACCATTGGACGGATGAATCGATTGTTAGCGGATGGCAGGCAGCGGAAGCTGCATTGAACGTCAAATAATGATGAATGCAGCAACTAGCCGAACCATCGCCGAGCCAACGAATAAACATAGTAGCGTTTCGGCGAAACCAACTCGCAAATTCTCGTTCGTGATCCCGACCTATCGAAGGCCGGATGTTCTTGCGATGTGTCTCGAAAGCATTCGGAGCCAACGATACGACAGTAACGAGCTGGAGGTGATCGTAATCGACAATGCAGAGCAAGAGAATTCTTCTGCGGTCATGAAAGGCTTTTCCGATTTAAAAATCGATTACATCGTCAACGAGAAGAATATTGGCCCAGGCGGCTCGCTGAACAAAGGATTGAGGTTAGCGGACGGGAAGCGGATCGTGATCATGAACGACGATGCTATCTTGCCGCCGAACTTTCTTCAGCATTGTGATGAAGCCTTCGACAGCGATCCATTGATTGGTTGTCTAGGTTTTCGAGTACTCGAAGACAACTATGAAAACATTCCTGGAGGAATTGGCACGATCTCGCGAACCGGCCGCGTTATTGGAAATTTCGACCTGGATAGCAGTGGCCTCATTGAAGTCGAACACATCTACGGGTTTTGTTATGCGATCACTCGAGAATCATTAAATGTCGCAGGCCCTTTTGATACCGTGTTGCTCGCGAAACCCTATGCTAGCGGCAATCGGATCGAAACGGACCACTGTTTGAGCATCCGACGCGCAGGCCTCAAAGTTGTGTATGACTCGAGAATGCCTGTCCGGCATTTGGCAAAACCTCGTCTGGATATCGGCGAGCGTTCTCTCAAATGGAGGCTGAACGACATCCGAAATACGCTTTATCTCTTTCTAAAACATTTCGGATTGTCGGGGAGAGGTTTTCTCTCGCTTCGATATGCGATGTTGCATGACCTGGGAATCCGCTCTGCCCTGCTGTGTCCTACTCCCAAGAACATCGGGTACTTTTTGACGGGTGTTCGTGGTCGTGTCAGTGCTTTTGGGCACTATTTCCTTTATCTTGTCAAACGAACGGCGGGGCAGCGATGAAAGTTGTACTCTTGGCTGGTGGATATGGGACGCGTTTTGGAAAGACCACGGATTTCCTGCCGAAACCGATGGTTCCGATTGGGCCAATGCCGATTCTGTGGCATATTATGCGCTTTTATGCGCACTACCAGCACAACGATTTTATCGTTGCAACAGGGTATAAATCGGAGTTGATCAAAGAGTTTTTCTGTAACTTGAATATCTACTCGAACGATTTTGCGATCGATTTCAATGTTGACG
>JANPLJ010000134.1:0-7928 GCA_031426475.1 Pirellulaceae bacterium
TGAATAATGCCGATCGAACCAAACGCATCGAGGAAACGCTCGAACATCCCCGTCTGGAAATGCGGCGAGTCCTCAAGGGCTGTCCGGCGGAACAACCTTTCTTTTTTATCTATGGAACGATCAATGTTCACCGGCCGTACCGAGCTGATTCGGGTTCGAAACTTTGGGGAATCGATCCTGATTCGCTCAAGGGGAGATTGCCGAAGTTCCTACCGGATGTCGAAGACGCGAGACGTGATTTCGCTGATTATCTGGGCGAAGTACAAGCAGCAGATGCGATGTTGGGAGTGATGTTGGAAGAATTGGAATTGGCCGACGAGTTGGACAAGACCCTGGTGATTTTGTCCGGTGATAACGGAATTCCAGGAATTCCTCGGGGCAAGACAAATTGTTACGACCTCTCGGTTCGTGCGCCGCTGCTGATTCGTTGGCCGGCCGGTATTCCGTCAGGTCGTCGCGTCGATGACTTTGTAAGTTTGATTGATATCGGACCAACGTTGTTAGAAGTCGCTGGACTTCCGATTCCAGCCGAAATGAACGGTCGCAGTTTTTACCGCCAGTTGGCTAGCTCGGAAAGCGGTTGGATTGATCCGCAACGCGATTCGGTGGTCGTCGGTCGTGAACGTCACGTCGACGAGGCGAGAACGGGAAATCTACCCTTTCCCATGCGAGCTCTTCGCACGAAAGACTTCTTATATATCCGAAACTTCAAACCCGACCGATGGCCAGTCGGCGATCCCGATAATATGGAGCGATATCAAGACTGGAACGATAATGAACGGCATGCGAAGGGACCGTATCGCGATATCGACGAAAGCCTTACCAAGGCGTGGCTCATCAATAACCGTCAAGTTACAGAAGCAGCATTCACGATAGAACTTACCTTGAATAAGCGCCCACCTGAAGAACTCTATGATCTAGCTTCTGATCCAGAACAGCTGAAGAACATCGCTGAAGTCCCGGCAGCGGCTACGACAAAGAACCAGCTTTCGAAGCAACTCGATTTGTTGCTTGAATCGTCTGATGACCCTCGACTCACCGACGCGTTTGATAGGCTTCCGTATGTTTCGACCGAGGTTCGGCATAAGAAAGCAAAAGCCGAGTCCAAGACGAACAAAGAATGAGGCTAAGAAATGTCCAAGTCTCAAGCTGCCCCTCAGGAATCGATCAACTACATTTCGTATTTCTTGCAGCACGGTTCGATTCTCCAGAACTTCAAGTTCCCGCGACTCAATATGCCGAGTGTCGCGGGCTACAATCCCGAGCACTATGCAGAAATAGGCCGAAAGATAGACAGCGGAAAGATCCCCGTGCTTCTAGCGGAAAGCGCGGTAGACGGAGCCAAGGCGTTCTATGAACTAGGCTCCAATTGCTTGAATCTGACCAAAGCAACCGCACCGCTGAATACGCCCGAACACTGGGGAACCATCGTGCACGAAGCAACACATATGATCCAGGATATGAAGAAATGGCGGATCAGCCTTGCAGAAATGGAGGCAGATGCGCATTTTGCTCAGGCCCTGTTCTTATATTACAAAGGGGTGTCTTTTTCTTCTGGTTACATGCCCAGCTTCGAGAGCGCAGCCAAAGCGTTTGCTTCGGGCGACAAGAAAGAGTTTAAGAAAAAATGCCCAACAATGATCGCGGAAGCCGGCATGAAATACTTCGGGAAAAAGGGCTATGAAGACCCCTACGTCAAAAATAAAATGGATGGCATCTAAACCTGTTGAACGGTATTGTGACTGATCGACTACGGTTTACCTTGTCTGCCGTTGTAGACCAAGTGACCGCCGTCTCGAAAGGCTTTAAAAACGTCGACTGCCTCTTCGTAGAGCAAGCCGTCTTGAAGTGTGATACCGCGTTGGGCTAACTCGTTTCGCCACTCTGGATGTATCGGTCCTTCATCGAAGCCGGTGATCTTCTCGCAAGCATCATCGCTTCCGGCGATGACCAAAGAACGAATCCCGCTCCATATCGTTGCTCCATAGCACATCGCGCAAGGACGCCAATTCACGACCAATTGCAACGCAGGTAGCTTGTCACTGCCAAGGTCCCAGCTTTTGAGTCGTTGCTGGGCGAGCGAAAGCGCGACGACTTCTGCGTGAGCTGAAGATACATTCGATGGGACGACACGGTTGACGCCTATAACGATTAACCGGCCTGAATCGCGTTCGAATACACCTGCTGAAAACGGTCCGCCAGTCTGATGCTGGATGTTCAGCCGCGAAAAACGAATCACGGCCCGCATCCGTTCTTCCACGTTTGGCAGATGCGTTGGCAGTTCGGATTGTTCTTCAACGGCCCACTCAGGAAGACTGACGGTGAATTGCATGGCCTCGTCGACTCTCGATAAACGGCGGAATAATCGCTACAAACGCGACATGCTTCCAGTATAGCCGATCACAAACGCATTTTTCTACGCGTTTAGACTGAAGTCTACGCCTCGACACTTCGGCTGGGGTAATGTTTGACGGGTCGGTAAGGCCTGACGGTTGCGGTGTTGTGTTGGACACATTCGTTTTTAACGATCAATGAAAAAGGGTGGCGACAATGGCAAAATCAACAGGAACAAAAGAGAGCATTGTGACGATGGACCGCCGGCGCGGCGAGCGTCGTGACAAGCCTGTTGCCGTTGCCTCGAAACCTGCCGGCGAACCACGCCGCAAAGTTCAGCGTCGCCGTCAAATCGATCCGACCACCTGTGAACGCGACTATTCCGATGACGAAGTCGAGTTCATGCAAGCCATCGAAGCATACAAACGCAAGAACGGACGGATGTTTCCAACGTGCAGTGAAGTCTTGGAAGTCATTCGAAATCTTGGGTATGTCAAAGCCACTGGTCAAGGAACGAGTGCGACAGACGGTGACGTCGAAGCCATTTCGCAATCCATCTGAGTTCTGACGAATGTCGGCCACCGAAGTGGTCCCGCGGCTCCGACCGCGGGATGCTCAACCGTCCGAAGTGGTCCCGCGGCTCCAACCGCGGGATGCTCAACCGTCAGCGGACGGAGCCGCTGCCCCACGTTCGCGGAGCGAAGCGCGACAGCGACTAGACTCGTACGTCGGCCGAAAGATTTATCGACGATGCATCGCGACCTCGAAGGATGGGTTCGATAACTTCCTTCAAGAAGTCATCGACTTGTTCGGGCGCGCGTCCAACATAGGCTCGTGGATCGATCACTTCTTCGAGCGAAACGTTTGCGAAGGCTGGATCGTTAGCGAGTCGTTTTAGAAGATCGTTCGGAAGACCTTCTTGTTTGACGACTTGTGCAGCTGCCTGCGAGTGCACTCGAATGCGTTCGTGAAGTTCTTGACGATCGCCCCCCGCAGCGACTCCGGCCATCATGATCGATTCGGTTGCCATGAATGGCAATTCCTCACGAAGGTTCTTCTCGATTGTCTTCGGGTAAACAACCAGGCCCTCGGTGACATTCTGAAGCAGGACCAGTGACGCGTCGATGGCGAGGAAGGCCTGCGGGATGACGAGACGTCGATTAGCGCTATCATCCAATGTCCGTTCGAACCATTGTGTCGCCACCGTCATCGCCGGGCTACTTTGAAGACTCATCACGAAACGCGTTAAGCCGCAGATTCGTTCGCATCGCATCGGATTCCGCTTGTATGCCATCGCCGAAGAACCGATCTGTTGTTTCTCGAATGGTTCTTCGAGCTCTTTACGATTGGCGAGCAAACGAATATCGGTTGCAATCTTATGGAGGCTGGTTCCGATTCCTCCTAAACAGTCGAGCAATTGCGCGTCGACCTTGCGAGGATACGTCTGCCCAGTGACGGCATAGCTACTTGGGAATCCAAGTCGTGATGCGATCTTCGATTCGAGCGCCCGGACTTTGGAATGATCACCATCGAAAAGCTGAAGGAAACTTGCCTGGGTTCCGGTCGTCCCTTTCGCGCTTCGAGCAAGAAGGGTTTCCAGCCTGTGGTCAATTTCTGCAAGATCGAGTACCAAATCATAAGCCCAAAGTGTGGCTCGCTTACCAACCGTGGTTGGCTGGGCTGGCTGCAAATGCGTAAAGGCCAAGCAGGGCAGAGTGGCATGCTGTTTTGCAAAGCGCGCCAGCGCGTCGATACAAGCGACGACGCGTTGCCGAACCAACTGCAAGGCCTCGCGTGTCATCATCAGGTCCGAATTGTCCGTGACGTAGCAACTGGTCGCCCCCAAGTGAATAATCCCACGGGCTGCAGGGCATTGATCCCCATACGCATGAACTTGGGCCATCACGTCGTGCCTTAATTCGCGTTCGTAGCGCTCGGCGACGTCCAGGTTCAGCTGGTCTCGAAATGTCCGAAGCTGCTCCAATTGTTCATCCGAAATGCTTAAACCGAGCTCTTTTTCGGTCTCGGCAAGAATAATCCAAAGGTCTCGCCACAAGCCAATCCGCCGTTCCGTACTCCACAGACAAGCCATTTCACGGGACGCATATCGCGTAATAAGCGGGTTTTCGTAGACATTTTGCGGGGTTGCCATGGGACGCCGTGAGAAATGGGGTGATCGTGTGACCGAATCTGTCGCCGGACACATCGGGAAACCGGGTTTCCGTCACACCGGCAAAAACAGTAAGATACGCCCCTTTGGATATTTGCCCAGGATAGATTGATCTCGAAGGGCGTGAAGTAGCAGGAGAGTCAGCGGTGAAATTTTTTTACGGTTTTGTAGTCTTTCTCGGGATAGCTCTTGGCTATCCCGCCCTGAACGTTAACGCAAAGGATGCCGAAACGGAGATTGGCAGTGAAGTTGCGACGAAGGGGGAAGACGCAAAGAATGTCGTTGCAGCGGCAAATATTACGAGCGCGGCAGAATGGTTTCCCGATGAGACGCAAGGTTTTGCTCGAATCGTCGATTTTCCACGTTTCATGGAACGTTGGGACAAAACCCAGCTCGGCAAGCTCGGTAAGCATCCGCGATTAAAGGACTTTTGGCAGGAGCAACAAAAAGAAATCGAAGGCCGCTTCGCCGAAGCCGGGTGGCAACTCAATTTGAAGGCGGAAGATATATCCAGCGTTGCAACCGGCCAGACGGCTGTCGGCTGGATTTCTAAGCCTCAGCAAACTCAAAAACCCTACTCTGTTTGTTTGGTCGTTGACGTTGCAGGAAAGCAAAAAGAAGTCGAAAAGCTCTTGGAAAAGGTCGACACCGAGTTAAAAGCCAGAAAAGCGACTTCCCAGAAAATCGACCATCAAGGGAAAGCGATCACGAAATATACGCTGCCCCGCGGGGCTGGCCAACTCATGATTCGCGAGTCACTTTACGCGGTTGTCGACGACTATCTGCTTGCCGCCGACGATCTGGCATCGCTTCAAGCGCTGATCGATGCAAAGATGGCGGGCTTGAATAGTTCCTTGGCAAAATCGCAGCTTTTTCAGGACGTGATGAAGAAGATTCCGATGCAGGCTGAACAAACGGACGTCGAATACTTCGTGCGACCGATTGGATTGGCAAAGCTGCTGCGTTCGATCTCTGGCAAACCGATCACCACTCAGACCGATGTGTTGAAAGTTCTCGACAATCAAGGCTTTGGGAAAATCTCCGCAGCTGTAGGAAGATTGCGAATGGCCGATCAAGGATTCGATGTCTTCCACGAAGCCTTCGTGAAAACCGAGCTTCCACTGCCGGAGTCTGTTCAAGTCCTCGATTTTCCGAATACCGCAGGGACAACGATTCCATCGTGGGTAACTCCACGAGCGGCATCGTTCTTGGCCGTAGCTTGGAATGCAAAAGAAGCCTTTTGGAAAGTCAAGTCGATCGTCGATGAATTGGCGGGCCAAAAAGGAGTATTCGACTCCGTGATCGAAGGAATCCAAACAGATCCAGTCGGACCGCAAATCGATATCAAAAATCAAGTGTTGCCCTTCATCACATCCGAGATCTATTCGATCAATGAAATTGTACTCCCGATAACGCCCGATTCACGTCGCTCGCTTATCGCCGTTCGGATCAACGACCCCAACGGAGTGTTGGCTGCAGTCCTGGAACGCGCTATGAAGAACGAACCTGATGCGAGCCCCGAAGATTTTGAGGACTATCGTATTTGGAAAGTTACGCGCGAGGATGATAGCAACGAATCGCTCAAGATCGACAATGATTTTGGCGGTTTTGGGAACAAAGCGGGAAAATCTTCGAAAGCCAAAGAAGCCGAAGACGAGCCATTGTTGAGCAATTGGGCGATCACCATTTTTACTGGAAAGAATCGCAACGGTGATTCAGAGCAATTCTTGATGTTTGCCTCGCACGCTGAAATGATTAAGGAGGCGATCACAGCAAGCAAAAAAATGGACGTTGTTCCGACCGAGCAACTCCTTGAAAAAGAAGCTGACGTGCAACGCGTTCTTTCCCATCTCTTTGGCAACCCCGAATTAGGGCCTGCTAGCGTCTGGCAGATCAATCGATCCGATAAAGCTTTTCGAATGCAATATGAACTCTTTCGACAAGACAAACTGCCACAGTCGAAAAGCATGTTGGCGACAATCCTAGATCGAATCCTTCGACCGAAAGATGAACTTAAGAATGTCAATCAACGCGTAAAAGGTGACAAGCTCCCACCATACGAAGTCGTCCAGGAGTTCTTTATGCCCGGTGGTTCCCGTATCCACACCGAACCTGATGGCTGGTCCTTCCAAGGTTTCATTCTCGGCAAATAGAGGGTTGGAACAGGCGATTAAGTGAGATTCCCGATCAACACGGCTTTGGAGTATTGTCCGTAGCAGCACTGTTGGTCAAAATAGGGCAACGAGCAGTAAAATGTATCTTGCCAATTTCGATACAATGACCCTACGATGTAGAAGTTGTTAACCCACTCCGAATAAACGAGATGAATGCCATGAACCTAAAGAATGTAATCGACCTTCTGAATGACTGCTTACGCCATGAATGGACAGGCGTTGCCCAATACTCCCAAGCCGGATTTGTCGTTCAAGGGATTTGGCGAGAAGTCTACGCTTCGAAGTTTTTCAAGAGCGCTGAAGAATCATTTGGACACGCAAAACTAATCGGCGAAAAGATCGTTGCCTTAGGCGGTGTTCCAATAGCCGAACGCAACGCTGTCAAGCAATCCAACGACGTTCAGCAGTTGCTCGAATACGGGCTCGAATTCGAGACCAAAGCTGTCGAACTCTATTCCAAAGTGCTTGAAGCATGCGCTGAAGATCGGCCACTCGTCATCTTCCTGGAAGGCATCTTGCTAGAAGAGCAAGAAGGCGTCGATGATCTCACCAAGATCATTCGCGAGTATCGTACGATTCAAACCACCAGCCGCGCTGCACAAGCTGGCTAGTGTTCTACGCAGAGTGCTGAGTTGGAAATCTCAAGATGGCTGGTGATTCAACGCCAGCCATTTTGCGTTTCGTTCCAGAAACCGTGCCCAAGGCACTGCGTAAGCCATTGATCTCGTCGCGAGCCACCCGAACGCGACTCTGCGTGAACCAACCAAGCGACTCGCTCCAAGTCTGCCGCTGCAGCTCGATGCACTGCCCGTCGCTCTCGCATGGTACCAGCGACAAAACCAGCCGTTCCGAATCAGAAGATCCATCGATCGTAGCGAGAATAACGGGTGACATGGGCAATTCGCAGGAAAAATCAACTTATTGAAATTGAGACCCTATCTCAGCAATGGTATCCACTTCGCCGGTCCGGTCAAGAGATAGGGCTGAAAGAGTGCCAAAAACCCGATTTGTCGGCTGGCACGACTAGGTGGGACGCTGAAATTGCTAACACGGCGAAAGTCGTTGCGAGTCGCGATTTTTCCTATCCTCATAACATAGGAACTCTCATTCATGGGGGTTTTACCCAACGCCGTGAAGGATATTTTCCATTTGATTCTCACGGGTTCTGTCGTAGCCACGTTCGTCAGAACGTGGACGGAAGCGCCAACTCTCCACATTCTGACGAATGTGGCTACGAAAAATCCTTCACG
>JANPLJ010000135.1:0-11195 GCA_031426475.1 Pirellulaceae bacterium
TGAATTCCTTAAGTCCACGCCATTCCAGACAAGCTGAGTGGCAAGCTTGCGGGAGTTGGACGATGGCCTACCTTCGCGAACTACCTTCGTTAGCCGTTTGCAGGAATGGCATCGAAAGGAGACTGCCTTCTTTGTCGCGACATTCGAATTCGCAGTGTTCAGGGAAGAGCGATTCGCTCCCCAATATTTGAACGCTGACGGCAGTCGTTTCTTCCAGTTGCATGAGGTCTCGACGGTTGGTGTTGTTGATATACGCGGCGACACTCACGTGCACTCGAAAGGTGACTAGTGCGACAATCGGGACGCCGCATGCCATCACGATCAGCCGAGTCACTTCCAACGACATGCTTTCGGCCGTCTTGACGACAGCACGGCCTTTGCAGCACGGACAATCTTCGTAGACGCTCTTTTTGAAACTCGGCCGCATCCGTTGGCGAGTCATTTCGATCAGCCCAAACGGGCTGGTTCGAAGAATCTTGGTACGTGCTCGATCGCGCAACATGGCATCGCGAAGCGTCTTTTCCACTTTGCGACGATGGCTATCTTTGTGCATGTCGATAAAGTCATTGACGATCACACCACCGAGATCGCGGAGCCTTAGTTGGCGCGCGATTTCCTTGGCGGCGTGGACATTCAATTGGAAAGCGTTTTCTTCCGCCGAACTGTCATTGCGGAAGCTACCGCTGTTCACATCGATCGCAACGAGTGCTTCGGTCTGATCGATTACGATCGAACCGCCATTCTTGAGCGGCACAACCCGTTGATGAATGCACGCGATTTCTTGCTCCAGTTTGTACTTGTGGAACAGCGGTTCGCGTCCATCGTAGTGTTGCAAGCGATCGACGAATCGCGGCATCACCATTTCCAAAAATTCTTTGACCCGTTCGTAGGCTTGCTCTTGATCGACGACGATCGAATCGACGTCTTCGGTAAAGGTATCGCGAATCGTTCGAATGAGGATATCGCTTTCCTCGTAGATATCGCACGGTGCGGGTTCGTTCTGGATGCGTCGGACGATCACCTTCCAAAGCCTCAGAAGATACGAGACGTCGCGCGAAAGTTCTTTCCGCGTTCGATCTTGACCGGCAGTACGGACAATAAATCCAACACCCTTCGGCGGATTGATTTCGAGCATGGCATTGCGCAGCTTGCGTCGTACGCCATCGTCTTCAATCTTCCTTGAAACGCCAACGCGTCCCAGGGCAGGCATCAGAACCAAATAGCGTCCTGGGATACTGATATAGGTCGATAGTGTCGGCCCTTTGGTACCGATGCCTTCCTTGATAACTTGGACGAGGACTTCGTCACCGCGGCGGAAAATCTCCTGAATCGGTGGCTTGAAGCGAGGGCGACTGCTTTGGAAGCCTCGTCGAGGGCGATTCGTAGGTCGACGCCCGCGAGGCGCTTTCTTTACGTCTTCTTCGGCATCATCATCGTCGTGTTCGTCATCGAGGTTGGCGTCAGCATCGGCTTCTTCGCTGTGGTTGTCGTCTTCGTCGTCGACACCGGGATGGGAGTCGTCGCCGAGTTCAGCAGGATCATAGCCGCCTTGTCGAAAGTATTGCGGTTCGACATCGCTGATATGCAGGAAGCCATTTCGACCGACACCAAAGTCGACGAATGCCGCTTGGATACTCGGTTCGATATTGACGATCTTGCCTTTATAAATATTGCCGACCCAATTGTTTTGGCTGGCGCGTTCTGTGTAGAGTTCTTCGAGTTGACCGTCTTCAAGTAACGCAATGCGGCATTCTTCCGCTTGCGAGACATTGATTAGCATTTCTTTTTTCATTGCAATGAGTGCTTCCTAAAGTTTGAATTGTGTGTTTTAAAAAGGGGTCAGGAACTCTCATCGCGAGAAAAAGCTGCGAAGTTTTGTTGACATTGAAAGTTCCTGACCCCTTTTTAAAACTGAATTGTGATTTAGGCCTGGAGAACCATTTCGGGAACCAGACCTGCTAGTTGATTTTGGAGGAACGCGTCGACTTCGCGCGCAGTTCCCAGTTGCATGGCTCGCCAAGCCATCGCTTGACATTGACCAATGGTGACCGAACGAATGGCTTTCTTGAGAATCGGAATAGCCGACGGTGCAACGCTGAGAATCCGGATCCCCATTCCGACCAGCAGCAAGGCGAAAGCTGGATGATTGCTCATCTCGCCGCAAACGCTGGTGGGGACGTTTGCTTGCGTCGCAACCTCCCAAGTTCGCTGAATCAGTCTCAACACCGCCGGATCGCATGCCTGATAAAGGTCGGCGACCGCTTCGTTACTGCGATCGACCGCCAAGGCATATTGCGTCAGGTCATTGGTGCCAATACTTACGAAATCGACTTCCTGAACAAATCGATCGAGCATCATCACGGCGGCTGGAACTTCGACCATCATCCCGATCGGAATGTTGTTTCGAACTTGAAAGCCTTCTTCGATGAGATCCTCGGTGACGCTGCGAAGCAAGAATCGAGCATTTCGCAGCTCATCCAAGGTTGTGATCATCGGGAACATGATGCGAATGTCCCCTTCGATTGCCGCCCGCAACATCGCTCGAACTTGCGTCCGAAACAAAGCGGGATTTCTCAACGACAGGCGAATGCTCCGCAAACCAAGAAAAGGATTGTTCTCTTGTTGGGCATGCGGTTTCATCCCCATTTTGTCGGCGCCCAAGTCCAACGTTCGCATAACAACTGGCTTGCCAACCAGGTCGCGAACCACTTGAACATAGGCGTTGAAATGTTCCTCTTCGGTCGGCTCGACCTCCGAACTCAGATAGAGAAATTCCGTTCGATACAGCCCCACTCCATCCGCCCCACGATCAAGACACGCTTGCGCTTCATGCGGAAACTCGATATTGGCCATCAACTGGATATGTACACCATCGCTGGTACAAGCCGGTAGATCGCGAATTTCCGTCAACTCAAGAGCGATCGATTGTCGATACTGGCGACGCGCAAGGTACTTGTCCCGGGTCGCATCGTCAGGATTGATGATCACTCGCCCCAAGTGCCCATCGACGATAATCGAATCGTTCGAACCGATCAGATGCAGGAACGACCCGATTCCAACAACTGCCGGTATCTCCATCCCGCGGGCCACAATCGCGGTATGCCCGCCAGGCCCACCGGTTTCGGTGCACAATCCGAGGACTTTCTTGGTATCCAGTCCAGCGGTTTCGCCAGGAGTAAGATCGTGACTGGCGATGATCGCGGGTTCGGCGAGGTCGCGAAGAGTCATCGTCGGAGCTCCGCTGAGCGCTTCCAACACGAGCCGTTCGATGTCCCGAATATCACCTGCGCGCTCGGCCAAGAAACTTGAGCTAGCGCGTCGAAAGGCGGCTGCGTAGCCGTTCAAGACCTCGCTGATCGCAAACTCAGCCGAGTAATTGCGTTCCACGGTGAATTGTTGCAGCTCTTCGTGAAGTCGGCGATCGAGCAACATTTGCTGTTGAGCTGCAAAGATTCCGCCCAGTCGCGACCCCAGCTGAACCGATGTTTGTTCAGCGGAAACCTGCAGACGTGCCGAGGCCGTCTCGATTGCGGCTTGCAATCGTTGCCATTCGCTGGCCGCTTCGGATTTCTCGACGCGGCTGCGCGGAATTTGATACCCCTCGCGATCGAAGACCAAAGCCATTCCGATCGCAACGCCGGGGGAAACAGCGATGCCCTGCAGTTCCAGCATGCTGGTGGATGAGTACTTATACTAAATTGTGATGGTGACTACGATTCATCGAAGCTGCGGTCAAATAAGCCTACAATCTCGACAATCGCTTGTTGTGCATCGGGGCCATCGGCCTGGATAGACAACTCTGAGCCTTGAGTGGCACCAAGCGTTAGGATTCCGAGAATGCTCTTACAATCGACCCGTTGTCCCGCTCGCTCGATGACGATATTGCTTGCGAATCGGCCGGCGGTCCTGACCAACAAATCAGCCGGACGCATGTGCAAGCCCTGGGCGTTGCGAACAGTCACGGTTGCTTGATTAGATGGTTCGTTCATTGGCCGAATCATGACATACTAAGGGTTGAAGTGGTTGTTGTCCGCCTCTTCGAGTAATTGGAGGATATCCTCCTTGGTTTTTGATTGCTTCAGAAATCGACAGAACGTATCGTCGCGAAGCTGTCTCGAAATATTTTCGAGCGCTCGCAGATGATCGCCAGGACGATCTGGTGGTGACACCAGGAGGAAAAACAACTGGGCCTTTTGACCGTCCAAGCTGTCGAATTCAATTCCCTCGGGGCTGACACCGACGGTACCCACGAGGCGATCGACGCCTGCGTGCTTGGTGTGAGGTACGGCGATCCCGCGACCGATTCCCGTACTACCTAACTCCTCTCGCTTCATGATCGCTCGGATAATGTCTTCGCGGTCGGCCGCTTTAACATTCCCCGAATCGACCAATGCGTCGACTAACTCACCTACGACGGTCTCCTTGCTGGTCGAGCTCAGTACCGCTTGGATCGCCTTAGGAGCGATAAAATCAGAAAACTTCATTTCCAAATAATTCCTTACTGCAGTTCGCCGCTGAATCGCGAATACAGAGCTACGTCAGCTCGAAATCCTACAGCGGGACATTCCAATTACCGTTGGACGCAACGCGCCCATTCGACATTACTCTTCGGGTGTAAACTTGTGTCCGACCCCTTTATGATCCGTGACCTTTTCTTTGTGTTTGCGGACTTGCTGCTCGACCCGTTGTACCGCTAGGTCGAGTGCAGCAAGGACGCTCGGAGCAGTCGCTGTCGAAATAAAATCGGGGGCGGCTTCGGCCGAAACGTTGATTTCCACATGCGGACTATCGACGCGTTCAAGATCAACTGTGACCTCGATCGAGCTGATCCGGTCGTAGAACTTACGTACTTTCTCAACTTTCTCGGTGATTAATTGCTGGTCTTCTTGTTTTAGGTGCCCATGGCGGGCGGATACATTGATTTGCACGGAATTTCTCCACAAACGCCGGAAGCGTCAAAGGGGATCAAAGGTTCAAGTCGAGGATTGTAGTGGTTAAATGGGTTCCCCACAAATCCCGGTCCTCATAATACCTTAAGAAAGAGTCCGACCGAAGACGTCGGCAACTAGCGTTGTCCCGAAATAAGAGCGAAATAAGAGAAGGGCTCGGACAACGCGTTCGGAACAAGCTATCGCAAGCGAGCAACCTTCGGTAATTCGGTTCTTGCGATCTCGATCGCTCGCTGTAGGTCGTCTGCGTCGGAATCCTCAGGCGATGGATCGTTAGGAATGCCAACCTTAGACGGGACGTCGGTGCTGAAACCATCCCCAGTCGTCGGGCGTGTGCTTCCGGTGCTGACCGGGATCTTCCGGACCATGATTGGTTCGTCGAACGAAATATGCGGAATGATGCCCCGCGCACTGATCGCATACCCGGCTGGCGAGAAAAACTTGGAAACAGTTAACCGCATCCCGCCTTCGGCAAGTTCGTTGTGAAAAACGCCTTGAACACTCCCTTTGCCATAAGAAGTTCGCCCGACGATCAAACCGCGTTTTTGATCGCGAATGGCACCTGCGAAGATTTCACTTGCGCTGGCACTGTCTTCGTCAATCATGACCATCAGTGGCACTTCCCAGGTTCCTGGAACATTCGCCGTGTAGTTATGGTTTTCTTGGCCATTGCGTCCTCTTGTTTTGACGATCGTGCCGCTGAAGAGAAATCGATCTGCGATTTCAACCGCAGAATCGAGCAATCCTCCGGGATTTCGGCGAAGATCGATAATAAGACTCTTGAGTCCTTGGCCATACAAACTGCGTAGCGCATCGTCGACTTCGCGAGAAGTCGTCTTCTGGAAATTGGAGATACGAAGGTAGCCAATGCCATTGGTCGAATCGACGATCGACGCCGAACTAACGCTCGGGACCTCGACTCGCCTTCGGCGGACTTCTGACTCAAGCAGACCTCGGGCATATCGATCGTACTTCAGTTTTACTGTCGAATTCTCTGGGCCCCGCAGGAGGTCAGCAGCGCGTTTCGCTCCGATCTCGGACACACTAAGCCCACCGATTTCGACCAGCCGGTCCCCCTTCGTCAGACCAGCGTCCGCGGCGGGACCACCAGGAAATACTTCGACAATTCGAAGTTCGTTGCCTTCGGCCCACAACTCGACACCCAAACCGATCAAATTGCCCTCGATCTGGGACATGATTTCTTGGTACTCGCCGGCTGTCAGATAGGCCGAATAGGGATCGAGCAAACCGATGAAACCGGAAATGTATTCATAAACGACGGCCGTTGGAGGGATACCAAGCTGATCGCGAGCCATCGCGGCAACGTTTGAAACGATGGTTCGAACGTCGCCGATGCTCTCAGCCTGCCGCCCCAGGACTTGTTTATGAATATTCGTTCTGAAAGTCTCGACGACATTCGGAGCTACGTTCGGACCTATATACCGAAGAAGAAATTCTTCCTCCGTCAGGGCGACTTCCAGAAAAGCTGTACCATTTCTAAGCAATCGAGGGAAATCGATCGCTTCCACGTAGTAAACTTGCAGCTTTGTCAGAACCTCGCCCAAGACGTCCAGTGCGGCGTTAGGAGCACTTCGAGCGATAGTATCGATAAAAGACTTGTCGGTGCACCGACGGGTTACATCGAAGTGGATTCGGACGATCTGTAGCCGCTGTTCGACGTCCTGCTGCTGTGGGAATTTGCGACTCAGTTTTTCATAGAGCTGAATCGCTTCCTGCCATCGGTGATCGCGTTCGAGCTGCTTGCCCTTCTCAAATTGCTCCGAAAATCGCTCGGAAGACGATTCTGCCGCCGACAAAGTTCGATTGAACGGAAAGATCGCTATACAAAGCGAAATCCCAAGAGCAACCGAATACCCTAATAACTTTCTGAGCATAAACCACGTTCCACGTTGGCAGGGGGCAAGGGGTGGGCCACTAAATGGAGCCTTAGCAGCACCCAGCAATCCGCTGTCGACCTTGAGATTCAAACGCGGCAATACCGAATCGAGTCACGGTCGAAGGGAATATACGTCACGCAAACTGCTCGGTCAAAGAAATGCCATCTAACTATGCAGCGTCACAACCCGATTACCCGGTAAGACATGAGACGACTTTGACTGTCTTAACGATGATGGAAACTGTGCGCTGAGTGACATACTCTTCAACTCAAAAGCGACGGTTACATGACGTCGCTTGTTTGCTTCCTGCAAAGAAAAAATCGCCCGCAAAGCTTCGGGGTCGCGGTGATTTCGAGCTTCACGTGGATAGTATTCAGCAAGAGCAATCCAGGCAAGCGACCAGAACATAGAATTGAGGGGCGAGGGACGAAAGGGACGAAAGGGACGAAAGGGACGAAGAACGAATTGTTGGCAGCATTGATAAAATGTGTTTTGCGTCCCTCATGTCTTTTATGTCCCTGCTGTCCCTTCTGTCCCTTCTGTCCCTTCTGTCCCTTCTGTCCCTTCTGTCCCTGGCCGCGTCCGAATCGCCTTCAGAATGCCTGTTCTCACCAATTTCCTGTTTTTTCGGACTTTTTCGCCCTTGGAAGCTCCGGCATCTGTCGCTAAACTCTGTTCCTTTGATATTTCGCCCTTTGCCCGAGTAGAAACTGTGCCAACGTACAAGCCAAAGACTCACAAGTCGACTAAAAAGCGTTTTCGATTGACTGCAACTGGCAAAGCGAAGCATCGCAAGGCGGGAACCAGCCATCTTGCCATCAGTAAGCCGGCTAAGAAAATCCGCCAATTGCGTGGGACAACTGTATTGCAGCCGCAATTTCAGCGAGCGATCCACGATGCATTGCGAGGATATAGCTACTAGGCAAAGTCAAAGCGTTATCGGGCCATTTTTGTCCATGTCTTTGGGTTACAACTGCCGTTTTTGATGATCATTCCCGCTTTTTCCAAAGAACCAAACGTTCTTGGGACTTTAGCGGGCGAATTGTCCAGGACCATCAGCCCAGTCCTCCGAGCCGATCAAGGGTCGTTCTAAAAGCCGTCGAATACGTTCGAGCTTGAAGAAAAACGACGTTGATTCAGCAAGCGGCGACCTGAAAGACTACCATTTGCAACGAAAGTTTGCTCAGTTATGCGTACTAGGAAAGGTTCAGCTCGTCGTCAATCAAAGCGACGACTCTTTAGGCGTGCCGAAGGTTATGTAGGCGGTCGTCGTCGTTTGCTCCGAACCATGAAAGAAAATCTGGTTCGAGCAGGTCGATTCGCGTATCGTGACCGTCGAGTCAAGCGACGTGAATTCCGTCGGCTTTGGATCATTCGTGTCAATGCAGCCGCTCGAATGCACGGCTTGCGATACAGCGAATTCATCGCCGGGCTGGTGAAGGCTCAGATCGAGATCGATCGTAAGCAGCTTGCGGAAATGGCAGTCAACGATCCAGCAGGATTCGAAGTGGTTGTCGCGTCCGTCAAAAAAGCTCTCGGCAAATAGCCTATGTCTCTCCCTGTCTTTTTGACGGCCCTCGATACGCTGGCTGATGAAGCTGCGCAATCGCTTTCCGCGGTCAGCGACGTCGAGAAGCTTGAAGAATTGCGAGTTCGGTTTACAGGTGCCAAGAATGGTCAGCTGAAATCGATTCAAAAAATGATGGGTAGCTTGCAAGCCGACGAACGACCGTCGGCTGGCAAGCGATTCAATGAAGTCCGCGATGCCGTCCAAGCGGCGATCGATGCGGCTGCCGAACGTCTCGGTTCGGAATCGCATCCATTGCGAATCAAAGGTCCGATGGTGGACCCCACGTTACCTGGGTTGCGGCCTCGTCTAGGGCACCTTCATCCGATCACGCAAACGATCGAACATCTCAAGGAGATCATGGGACGACTTGGGTTCACGGCGACCGAAGGACCCGAAATCGAAGATACCTGGCACAACTTCGTTGCGCTCAATATCCCCGAAGATCATCCAGCGCGAGATCCGCTCGACAATTTCTATTTGGCAACCGCGGGCAAGAGTGCTATCGATCCAGCCGCACCAGGCGCGATGTTGCTTCGAAGTCAGACCAGCACGGTTCAAATTCGTGTGATGGAGCAGCGTCAACCTCCGCTCAGAATCATTTCGCTCGGTCGCGTTTACCGACCCGACGCTGCCGACGCAACGCACTTCCCCATGTTTCACCAAATGGAAGGTCTTTGGGTGGATCGCCACGTAACGATGGCTCAACTCAAGTCGGTGCTCCGAATGTTTGCGACCAGCTATTTGGGAAGCGATGTGCACATTCGGTTTCGTCCGTCGTTCTTTCCATTTACCGAGCCGAGCGTCGAAGTGGACTACTTGTGGAATGATAACTGGGTAGAGTTCGGAGGCGCTGGCATGGTCGATCCAAACGTTTTGTCCGCGGTCGGATACGACCCCGAAGAATACTCCGGGTTTGCATTCGGTCTGGGCGTTGAAAGGCTTTGTATGCGTCGGTTTGCGATTACCGACATTCGCGATTTGTTCCGTAGCGATGTTCGCTTTCTGAGGCAGTTCTAGCGATGCTTGTATCTTGGGAATGGCTAAGTCAGTACGTAAAGCTCAACGTCGAACCGGACGAGCTTGCCACTCGCTTTGCCATGTCGGGTTTGAATCACGAATCGACTTCTCGCGTCGATAGCGATGTGGTGATCGACTTGGAAGTTACCAGCAATCGTGGCGATTGCCTTGGACATATCGGCGTCGCACGTGAAGCCTCGGTCCTGCTGAACCAACCGCTGACGATCCCCAAGCCTTCGATTGCGGTTGATCGAATTCTATCGCAGCCGATCGGTTCGCTTTTGTCGATCGAGAATCATTTCTTGGAAGGCTGCCCTCGGTATATCGGACGGATCATTCGTGGCGTGAAAGTCGGACCGAGCCCCGATTGGTTGCGAAGGCGACTAAACGCGATAGGCATTCAATCGGTGAATAACGTTGTCGACGTAACTAACTATGTGATGTTTGAATCGGGACAACCGTTGCACGCGTTTGATCTCGCAAAGATTCAAGGCCAAAAAATAATCGTTCGCCAAGCGCATGCGAATGAGAAATTTCTCGCGATCGATCATCGCACATACGAACTTGATTCGTCGATGGTCGTCATTGCGGATGCGAATCGCGCGGTGGCGTTGGGCGGAGTGATGGGAGGTGTCGACTCGGAAGTATCCTCCGACACAACAGATCTGTTGATCGAAGCGGCGGCATTCACGCCTTTGGCGATCCGAAGATGTGCACGTAAGCTGCGGTTGCATTCACCTGCCTCGTTTCGGTTCGAGCGACACATTGACCCAGCCGGACTCATTTGGTCTGCGACGCGATGTTGCCAGTTGATCTTGGAGGTCGCGGGGGGGCAATGCACCTCCGACGCAATCGATACCGGTGCCGACCCTGATGCTTCTCCGGCCATCGTATTGCGTCGCGATCGCATCGCCAAAGTGATTGGGATCGAAATTCCTTGGGAGCAAAGCGTCGATATCCTTCGTTCGCTGGGCTGTATCGCGAAACCACCCGAAGTGCGAACCGAGTCGCCATCGGTGATGATCACGCCCCCAAGTTTCCGAGCCGACTTGGTCCGCGAGATCGACTTGATTGAAGAGATCGCTCGGATCTATGGCTACGACAAGATCCCGGAAGACGCCGAAGTGCCGATTTTCGTGTCCGCAAGGCGCCCAAAAGATATTTTGATGGAACGCGTTCGAGCGGTCGTGACAGCGACTGGCTTCGACGAGGCGCTGACACCGAGCGTCGTGACAAAACAGACCGGGCACATGCTATCGCAATGGACTGCGCTGCCTCCGCTGCAAACCAAGGTTCACTTGCTGGAAGGTGCGACATATCTGCGACGAAGTCTGGTACCAAGTTTGTTGCAAGCCTATCAGCTCAATCAAAGCCAACAGCAACGCGACGCAGCGCTGTTCGAAACCGCTGTCGTTTATCTGCCAGCCGAGAAAGAGACAGAACTTCCTCAAGAACAATCGACGCTGGGTTGGGTCGGGGGTTATGGCCTTCGCGAATCGGTAGGCATGATCGAAGAGCTTATCGCGAGGGCTACCGGAATTCATCGAGCCACGAAACTGGTACGATCGAACGAAGCGATCGCTTGCCCTGAAATTGAAGAGGGAAGTGGACTTTGGTTTTGCGTGAACGGCAAGCGATTAGGGTGGAGCGGATTGCTTAGCCGTTCGGCCCGGAATACGCTCAAGATCGATGCTGAGCTTTGTGTGGGCGAGATGAATCTTGATCTTTTGCTAGATCTCCTCCAATGGGTTCCGAGTCTTG
>JANPLJ010000136.1:0-2043 GCA_031426475.1 Pirellulaceae bacterium
AGTTGCGTTCGTCAATTTGAGAAAAGTAATCTGCGCTGTTCCGGCAATCGGAAACCTCGGGGTTGCCGGAACGGCGTCGCCAACGTCATATTAAACTTTCGAGACTACCGTAGGCCGGAACAAGCAGCTAGTTGCGTTCGTCAATTTGAGAAAAGTAATCTGCGCTGTTCCGGCAATCGGAAACCTCGGGGTTGCCGGAACGGCGTCGCCAACGTCATATTAAACATCCAAGTTTGCTAGCGACTTGTTCCGGCCTACTAAACTAGCGACTTGTTCCGGCCTACTAAACTTGTTCCGGCCTACTAAACTTGTTCCGGCCTACTAAAAAGTGAGACGGCCTCCTCGTGCCGAACGTGAACAGTAACGGTCGCTACGGGAAACGAACGAGGTGACAACCTGCCGGTGAAGTAGGAAATTGGGAACTTATCCGTCCCAACCTACGTATATTGTCGAGAAGGCGATTATTTTCCAATTCTGGAACGATTCCCTCTAATAAAACGGTTCGTCGAGGGTCTTGCCTACAGAGACCTACCAAGTCGGGTGAATCTGGAGAATCGCAGTGTGAAGAGGCCATGTTGAATTCGACTCCGGAAATCAATCCTGTGGAATCGCCCGAAGCAGGACCGCTGACGTTGCCGACTTTGTTCGATGGCGAGGAGTCGAATTTACTACGTTTCGCTTTTTCTCTGACCGGTCGCCGGGCGGTTGCAGAGGAGATTGTGCAGGAGGTTTTCCTGCAACTGCATGCCAAATGGTCCGAGGTCCATGAGCCGCGAGCGTGGCTTTTCCGAAGTGTACGCAATCGAGCCTTTCACTATCTGCGTAGGAGTCGCCGTGAGGTGACAGGAAGCAGCGATGAGGACGCAGCGATGTTGGCCGAAAGTTCCGATGAAACCCCTGACGAATTGATCGCTCGCATGGAGACAGTCGCCGAATTGCGACAGCTTATCAGTCAATTGCCGGAAAAAGATCGTCGGCTGGTGCAGTTCAAATATTACGAAGACCTCAAGTACCGCGAAATCAGCCAGCGAACGGGACTAACGGTTAGCAACGTGGGCTTTCGATTACATCAGGTTTTAAAAAAGCTTGCCGCTGGTCTGTTGCCCAGAGGAGGCGAAGACGAATCATGAACGAAGCATTTGGCAACCCCATGAAGATCGACACGGAACTTCAAGTTCGTTTGATGAATCTGGTGATAGGCGAAGCATCGGACTTCGAACGCGATCAACTGCAGTTGTTGATGGAACAACGCACCGAGTTGGCTTCGTACTATCAGCATCTTGAACACCTGCACGGCTTGTTATGCGAAGTCGGCGCCGGTGAACCGTCGTTGGATGCAGAAGCATCCGATGAAGAGGGCGCTTGGCAATTGTCTCCGGAACGACGCAGCAAAGTGTTGGCGGTATTGGATGGAAAAGCACAAGATCCGGCGGAGAAGATTACGCTGGCAAGTTCGCCGAATACGAAACAAAAGCCCTTCTGGTCGCAGCGATGGATAGCAGCCGCGGCCGTTACGGCTGCCAGTCTGCTGCTAGGTCTCATGATATTTCCTCGCGTGGCTGCCAAACGCATAGCGAATTCAAAATTTCAAAACGATCGTACCATTAGAGACTCGATAGCGAGCATGGACGCCGATGGTTTATACATAGTTGGTGCGGCAGGGTCTTCTCCAACAAACGGTGGCGAGACGCAATCCAAGATCATGGGCGGCACTGCCTTGACATATGAATTGCCGTCGCAGCCTGGTAGCGTCCCGGAAAATACGCGAGTGGAATCTCTGTTTGCGTACGATCGAAATCGCAACCTAAGTACGAGATCTGCAATCCCCAACGGCCCGCCATCGCTATTGGCACCCCTGTCGGCACCGGCATCGTCACGAGCACCGGCACCGGCACCGGCAGCAACCACGACACCAACACCGGCTGCAACACCAGCAACGCTTGGATTGGCCGATGGTCGAGCTGATGTCTCGCGTACAAATAGTAAAGATAGATTCGATCAAGGGGGCGCCGCTTTGAATATGACTTATGCTGGTCGCCTTCC
>JANPLJ010000137.1:0-1850 GCA_031426475.1 Pirellulaceae bacterium
GAACGATGCCTGTACTTGGGCGTCGTGAGAGAAACCGAAATCCCGCCCAGTTTTATCGTTCCTGCCGGTTTGCGAAGGCATTGCTCCTCCCTTGTTGTCGCACTGAACATGACAAAGTCCATTCGACATTGCGTTTATTGCTACCTGTTCGTGGTGACATCGTATCTTGGACTTGTCGCTCCAATATTCGCTCAGAACCCAAAACTTCAAGAAGAGTTTTTCGAGAAGAAGATTCGGCCGGCTCTCATTGAACATTGCCTTGAGTGTCATTCCGTCGATGCCGAAGTGAGCGGCGGCTTGTTGCTTGATTCTGCAGCAGGTTGGCAACGAGGGGGGGACACAGGGGCGGCGATCGAGAAGGGGAAGCCCGAGGTGAGTTTGTTAGTCAAAGCGATCGAGTACAAGGATCCGCTGCTGCAAATGCCGCCCGATGGTCAGTTACCTGAGAGTGTCGTCAACGATTTTCGAGCCTGGATTCGCGGTGGGGCGATCGATCCGAGGCCCGAGATTAAACCGAAGAAAGCTTCGACCGCTTTGCCTCTTGAGCGAGCGAACGAACATTGGGCGTACCGTCCGATTCAGAAGCCAACGATTCCCGAAAAATCTACTTCGGGACACAAGAACACCAACGCGATTGATGCCTTCATTCAGCAATCTCTCGATCAAGCGAAGCTTGCTTCCACGGAACCGGCTTCGCGAGCGGTTTTGATACGCCGGTTGAAATTCGACCTTCATGGTTTGCCTCCTACGCCAGATGAGATCGCGAGCTTTGAATCCGACACGTCACCAGATGCTTACGAACAGCTTGTCGATTCATTGCTTGTCTCGCCGCGTTACGCAGAGCGAATGGCTCGACGATGGCTGGATGTCACGCGATTTGCCGAATCGCTGACGCTACGAGGTTTCATTCTCGACAACGCTTGGCGTTATCGCGACTATTGCATCCAAGGCTTTGCCGAAGATCGACCCTTTGACGAAATGCTTCGCGAGCAGATCGCGGGTGACTTGATGGACTCGGATGATCTGGAGACTCGACAACGCCAGTTGATCGCGACGACCTTTCTCTTGCTGGGAAATACGAACCTCGAAGAACAAGACAAACAGCAACTCGAAATGGATTTCATCGACGAGCAACTCGATACGATCGGAAAGGCTATTCTAGGTCAAACGATCGGCTGCGCTCGATGTCATGATCACAAATTCGATCCGATTCCGACTCGCGACTATTACGCGATGGCTGGAGTTCTCAAGAGTTCACAGGCCCTTGAGCACAGCAACGTTTCCAAATGGATTGACGCACCATTGCCGGCATCCAAGGACGAAGTAGAACGCTTCGCAAAAATTGCCAGCCAAGTTTCAGAAATCACGAAAGACATCGATCAGCATCGCAAGCAGTTAACCAAATTGACCACAAGAACGACTCCTGTGGTTGCCGTGAAGGACGTACCTGGCATTGTCGTCGATGATGTGGACGCCAAGAAGATCGGAAATTGGCAGGCGAGCAGTCACACCTCGGTTTATGTTGGCAACGGTTATCTGCATGACATGAATGAACAGCAAGGAAGCAAAACGGTCTCGTTCGAGCCTGCGAAGCTACCGCCGGGAAACTATGAAGTGAGACTCGCCTATGCACCAAGCCATAATAGGGCGACCAATACGAAAGTAAGTGTCTTCAGTGCGGACGGTGAAGCACATTTATCGATCGATCAGCAAGCGGATCCGCCGATCGAGGGGCTATGGTATTCGTTAGGCCGATACCGATTCGAAAAGGACGGGCAGTCTTTCGTCATCGTGTCAAATGAAGATGCCAATGGTCATGTCGTTGCCGATGCAGTTCAGTTTTTGAGTGA
>JANPLJ010000138.1:0-2685 GCA_031426475.1 Pirellulaceae bacterium
GGGTGATACCTTTACAGGCATCTGGACGTTGAGTGCGACCACACCGCTCGCAAGTCTGAATATCGATGCGTTGGCTGGCCGAACGGCGTTCGACATATTGGTCACCAATCCGCTGACGCCTGGTTCTGCTTCTGGCAAGGCGATATCGAGCATAACGGGAGACGGTCTTTTTACAGTCACGGCTACCTACCAGGGAGCGGTTAGTCTAAACAACGTTTTTTACGGTGACCTTTATGGTTCGCTCGGCATTGGCTTCAGCAGCGGCTATACAGGGACGTTGACTTGGGTGGCCGACACCGACAGTGCGTCGATCGATAGCGTTATCAATAACGTGCCTGAACCCTCGTCAATGACAATATGGACGCTGGCAGCATTGGGCGCGACGTTGGTTCGTCGAGGAAATCGCAAGGCTGATTGATAGGAAATTCAAAGCGTCGGAGATAACTAACGGTGCGCACTGGATGTCGCACCGTTTTTTGTCGATTGAAAGGGTTTTCTTAACCTTCAACTTTCAACATTACTTCAACCTTATATCCATCCAGACCAATCGGTGATCGGATGCGCCGAGGAGATCTTTATCGATCGCTTCGAGTTGCTCGATGGTTGGCCAGAAGACGCCGCTGGCTACGATTTCGCATTCAGCCGATGGAAGCACGAAATCGCATCTTAGATTGCCTGGGTTGTTATCGTTGAAATCGCCGGTGTCTTCGGCGGGATCGCCACGATGCTTTTTGTTTTCACGGCCTTGCAATTCGGCTGCTTGTTTTGCGCCCTCACTGCGTGGAACGACTTTCGAGTTCACGCGCGGGCATTCCAACAAGGCTCGGATCCCCTCGGGCTTTCCGCTTCCATCGTTAGGGTCTGCGTTTAAATCGCCCATGACAACGAAGCTGGCGGATGCGTCGAGCGGTCCCACGGTTCCTTGATCGGATCGAAGGTACTCCGTACCTGGACCGCCGGCGATGTAGTCTCGGAGCAATCGTATCTCGTCATGATTGCGGCAACCGTTCTTATCTTCTTCTTTATCGAAGACGGGCGGAGTCGGATGCGATGCGATGATGTGGAGTCGCTTTCCGTCGATATCGACTGGCACGTCGACGTGAGTCTTCGAGCTCAAACGAAGCTTTTTCCAGATTTCGTCCGACCAGAACGGCGTTCCATCGCGATTCATCGGGCGAAGTCCTCCTGGCATGCTGCTCCAAAGAAGCTTTTGAAAGGACCGCACTTCTTGTTCGATGATCGGATAACGGCTGAAGACAGCTAGCCCATACTGGCCAGGATACTCGCCATACCCAAAAGCGTCATTCGGCCCGCCGATACGTCCGTTCTTGTCGATGTCGATCTCAGAGGGTATGCCTGTGTTCGATTCGCTTGTGTAGACATACGCCAAGCGTCGAGGATCGTCTTTTGCTTTTCCAAAATACTTATCCAGCAGCAACTTGGCCGATTCGCCGCCATCGTAATCGACTTCGTTTGCCAACAAGATATCAGGCGATACCGCTTGAATAATCTTGGCAAGCCGCAAAGCTTGTTGATGATCGCCTTTGAGATCGTTCGAAAGTTCACCTAACTTTTTGCGATGCAAGGAGACGTTAAACGTCGCGACGCGGATAGTTCCTGGGGCTGGAACGGCTAAAGAAAGGCCTGCCTCTTCTGCCATGATCGCACTCGGTCTTGGAAACGTGGTTAACACGACGAGTAAACATGCAAAGAATAAAACGGTTCGCGGCATCAGCTGGACGTCTCCTGTTGTTGTGTCACTTCATTCGGCAGTCGAAGTTATCAAACTTCGCTCGCACAATCTTATCGTCCCGTCGGCGATCGGTGAAAATGAACGTGCTTCCAATGGCCCGAAGATCGTTGCCAAATTCGCGTTTCTTCCATGGCGGCGGTAATCGGCTGACCAGCGGCGTTCAATTTTTGAGTCAGCCGAACATAAGCGATCACGGCGACATCGCCCATGATTCGGATATGGGGGGCGACGATCGTCGATTGGACGGGAGAATTATCGTTGCCGGGCAACTTGAAATAGAACTGATGAAAATCCAGTCCATCCACAAGATTGCCAGCAGCTTCTGGCTCAAAAGCGGTCAGCGACGGATCGCAGAGCTTCGAATACGAATCCCAATCTCCGCTCGTTGCCGCCAAAAGCAGGCGTTGCGTCAGCTCCAATACTTCATCGCGATCCGAATCAATCGACATTCAATGCTTCCTTCGTAATTGTTTGTTGCGAACGGTGATCAAAGTAACACCAAAATCATAAACGATTTTGGAGAAAGGCCATTCCGCTTAGTTTTGACATAGCGATCGCACATCGTCAAAGTCAAAAAAACAGCAGGTTCTTGCCTCGACTGGGGCCGCGGACGTCTCGTCCGCGAAACCGGGAACATTGCGGGGGACGAGGCCGTCTCGCTTTCGAGACCACGGTAGGCCGGAACAAGCAGCTAAATGCGTTCGTCAATTTGGGAAAGATAAGCTGCGCTGTTCCGGCAATTGAAAACCTCGGTTTTGCCGGAACGGCGTCGCCTACGCCTTATTCAATATCCAAGTTTGCTAGCGACTTGTTCCGGCCTACTATCCAAGTTTGCTAGCGACTTGTTCCGGCCTACTATCCAAGTTTGCTAGCGACTTGTTCCGGCCTACTGTCCCAAATCAAATTTGTTGACGCCACTCCGCTTGTCTGAG
>JANPLJ010000139.1:0-3949 GCA_031426475.1 Pirellulaceae bacterium
GAAGCGTAAGCGAAGAACGGTATCGCGATATTCGTTGAAGATTTGCGATACGACAGTGCGATCCGTTCTTTTCGAACTCGTCGCTTACGCTTCCGGCTCCTTCATGCTTCGCCGTGCAAAGAAGAAGGTCTTATCGCTCCAATGCTGCGAGGGCGGCGAGTGATGCAGTGCCCTGTGGATTTTCGGTTACAGGTTTATTTGCCGCGGCCAGAAACAGTCGAGCGCGGTCAGGCTGGCTATCCAGTGCAAACATCGCCGACAAGACGCGGTAGTCGGACGAAGGATCATTGCTCGCCAACGCCGTTTGTGCGATGCGATTGAGCGATTGGTCCAGAGTCGCAGCATTGGCGGTCCTTAGATAGGCTCGCAACGAACCGCCTGGGAGTTGACTGGCGTTAAATCGACCTCCGGCCTTTTCGGCATTCTCGATCATCGCGATGATTTCGCGGGATTCGCGTCCACTGACAGTCGCCAAAACTGCTGCACGCCAGTAGATCGCGCTGGGAAGTTGGTTTCGCACACGGATGAGCTGTTCGCACGCTTGCAACCCTTCTTCGACACCCCCTTGTTCAACCATCAAGTCGATCAGCTCCACTGCCGATGTTAGCCAGGTTGCTTTGGGCGAAGCAATTGCTCGCGACGCGGTTACGGTGGAATGGGCAACCGGTTTCGAAACACAAATCGGGATTCTTGGTGCTTGGAAGATAACGGGCGCAATGACAGGTCGCGTGTAGAAGACCGGAGTTGCAATGACAGGGCGATAGACGACCGGCGAACAGTAGTACGACGAGAAAACCTGCGGGAAGCAATACGAAGAAAAAGTGGGTGGACAGTAGTACGACGAGTATCGGGGAGCGCAACTATAAAAACTTGTATAGAAACTCGGACGGTAACTCAGACACCCTGGCGAGTAGAAGTTGAACGACGGCGAGTAACACGATCGAAAAGACGAGTAACCGGTCGAGAAAGAGACGCCGCAGTTGCCATAGCCTGCATGGCGAAAGCCCCCGCCCATTCCGTAGCTACCCCAGATCGGAGACCCACCGAAACCGTGTGAATGGCAACCGTGTGTCCAAGCCTGGACTTTTGCAGGCATTGTGATCAATGTGCCAATTGCAACGACGAAACTTGATATCCAGACGAACCATCTAGCAATCATCGGACCCTCAATTTTGACAAACGTTTTGGCGGGCACTTTTGGTCGATCGACGCAAAGGATCTGCGAACACGAACATTGTATCCCTGGGCAATTGGGTTGTCGCTAGCGTCGAGCTATGATTTTCGAAAATCGTTCTGCCATCGCGGATGTACTTGTCCAAGCCTCTGGCGAAATTCTGGCTCCATGTAGAAATTCCGAGCCGTGGCCGACCATCGCCAGGAACGGGGGTAACTGGTACACTTTTGGCGGGATGGGTCTCGCATTCAGATCAAAACTAAACAAAAACTCACACGCTAGTCAAGGATTTAAGCGCTCATGGCGATAGACCAATATTCGATTTGCCCGTGCGGCAACGGAAAGAAAATCAAGTTTTGCAAATGCCATGATCATTTGGCTGAAATCGCCAAAATCGATCGAATGATCCAAGGCGACCAAGGGGTCGCGGCATTGGATCACATGAACCAGCTCCTTAAGACGCTGCCATCGGAACCTTGGCTGCTGGCGATGAAATGCGAACTGTTGTTGAAGCTTCATGAAACGGAATCGCTTGAGGAAACGTCCGCGAAATTTATTCGCCTACAGCCCGACAATGCGCTGGCCAAGATGTACCGCTCGTTGGTCGCTATTATGCGAGGAAACGTCGAAGAGGCATCGAGTCTTTTGGTGCAAGCGATCGCTGGTTCCAGCGGCATGCTACATCCAATCTTCATGACGGTCGTTGTCAACTTGATTGAGATGCTCATGCAGCGACGTCAATTCATTTCGGCATTGATGCACGCTGAGATGCTTTTGTCGATTGCGGGTGGAGCAGAGGAAACCAACGACATGGCAAACGAGATTTATAACTCGTTGGTGACTCAGGAGGGAGTGAGTATCCTCCAGCGAGAGATGCCACCTTCTCCGCCCGAAGCGGATGCCCAGCCCTACGCCGAACGTTATCGAGAAGCGTTGGCCTTGTTGGGAAGGTATCAAGTCCAGCAGTGCAAGACGAAGCTCGATGCCATTCAGCGAGAGTTTGGGCCACAGGCTCCATTGTTAATCGCCAAGCTGCATTGCCAAATTCTGGTGGTGGATATCGATGGCGCTACCGAAACTTGTTTGAAGCTTGCAAAAGCCGATGGACTCGTGGACGGTCAACAAGCATATTTTGAAGCCCTCGCATTCGAACTTTCCAGCATGAAGGCTGGCATTGCGGTGCAGCTTGAGGTTGCAAGCTATACCCTAGAAGACGATGCAGCGGTTGAAACGAGATTGGTAAGCAGCACACGACTGATGCCGCTCAAATCCGATTCGATTCGTGGCATGTTCGAAGCGTTGACACGCGAAGAGGTACCACCTAAGGCAACTTACCTATTGGCGGCCCCGGTATTTGGCGACGAGTTCGCAGAATTCCGTCCACGACAAACGGGGCAATGGGTTGCGTTGGTCGGTCGACAAACCGACAAGCCACCTCGACTGATTACTTTAGAAGCGACGCGAGGATACCAGTCGGATTGGGCACGAGAGCTTCGAGAAGAGCTGGGGCTGACCGGCGCCGCACGCGAAGTCATTCACACCTTGCCGGTTTCACCGGTGGCTTTCTTCAATTCGTCGGTACAGGTCGATAAGCGTCCTTCCAATGAACTGACCAACCAATTTGGCGAGGCGACGCGTAATTTGGACAAGCAGCACTTTCTCGATTTCCCGGTCCCGTTGCTCAATGGTGGCACGCCGCGAACCGTCGCAGGAAAACCTGAATACAAGACGGATTTATTAGCGTTGCTTTTGTTTTGGCAAGCGAGCGGTATGACAAAGCTCACTGCGGAAGACTTTCATGATCTGCATCAAGAGCTTGGACTACAGCAACCGAAACTGAGTTCGGAATCGGACACCTTTGATCTCGTCGGTGGAGCTAGTTATTTCTGGACCGACCTGCAAACGATCGAGGGCGACGAGCTGTTGCAGTTGGCGCAGTCTGCATTGTCACGTGGTGTGCCTTCTGTGTACGGATTGCTCTCCAAGCAGATTCTTTCGATGAAGTGGCCAGAAGAAAGCGCTATTCCTGCCGACTATACGGCTCTATGCCTGAGAGCTCGCGCGTCGACGAATCTCGAGGAAGCGGAGCAGCTGCTCTTGCAGATGATCGAGAAAGGTAAGGTGCTCGGGGTCGCTATTGGGAATCCGGTTCTTGAGCGTGCGGATATGCTCAAATCGCTTGGACGCGTTGAAGAAGCCAATGCTTTCTTGCAAAAATCGGTACGCGAAAACCCGAACGATCCTGTGCTTCAGCGATTCGTTCAAATGATGATGATGCGTATGCAGCAAGAACAAGCAGCACGACGCGATGGCGGAGACATGGGGTCAGCGATCCTCGGTCGTGGCCCCGCAGGCGGCGGTTCTGAACCATCGGGACTCTGGACCCCTGGACAATCCAACGCCCCTGAGCCGGCTCGTCAGCCAGCAAGCAGCAGCGGAAGTGGAAGCGGGAGCGGAAGTGGCCTCTGGATCCCTGACTAGTGCTCCATCCAACTTAGATTTTAGGGTAGGTAGCCGAATTCGTCAGAATTTGGACGTAGCTCGAAAAGCGATGTCTACTGCGCTTCCTCCGAAGTCTTACGACATCGGCTACGAATTGAAACCCAAAATCTAAAGTTGGACGAAGCACTAACCCACCGGCACCAACCAACCTCGCAACGTTGCCCCCGCTTGATCGAGTATATCGCGATAGTCGATATGCTCGATGTCTTCTCCCAGCAATTCGATTTCGTAGACACCTTGATAACCGTTTGTTTCAAGCGTGCGAACGATTTC
>JANPLJ010000140.1:0-2303 GCA_031426475.1 Pirellulaceae bacterium
CGGCTACTGATGTCCTACGGTTATCGTCGCACACCGTATGGCAATCGTGCTCGCGTTAGCAGCGATCACGGGAAATCGTGGAGTGACGAGCTTATTCTCGCCGCCGATGGCACAAGCGGCGATCTCGGCTATCCAAGTACGGTGGAACTCGACGATGGTACAATGCTCACGGTTTGGTACGAAGCGATGTCCGATCCGAAGTTGGCGGTATTACGTCAAGCGAAATGGCGGTTAGCTTGATATTCCGTTTGATTTAACTAACTGGACAACGCGACTTTGAACTTGATAATCGATCGCAACTTAGTTGGAGTACAGCCTTCAGGCGCCGAGCACTTTAGATGCGATTAAAGCGGCTAAAGCCTGGACTCCAACGTAAAGTGGCGCTGTCCAGCTAAGACGCCTTTGTTCTTCCGCCTCCATTCCCTCCCCTCCAAATTGTGGGCATACATATTTTATGAGCCGACTTCTTCGTTCCGTCTTGGCGACCTTCATTAGCATTAGCAGCATCGCGAATGCAGCCGATAGCGAACCTCGAAAGTTGCTCGCCGGAGCTACGATCAGCAACATCACACCCGAGCTTGGTATCGATATTGTAGGTGGCTTTGTGCCGTTTCCAGCCACTCACGTTCATGATGAACTTCATGCACGTTGCCTCGTGCTCTACGATGGTACGACCAAGCTTGCACTGGTGGTTTGTGATCTTCTCGGGATACATCGATGTGTCACGCTCGAAGCGCGTCAGTTGATTGAAAAGGCTACCGGCATCCCCGCAGGCAACGTCATGATCTCGGCGACGCACAAGCAGAGTGCAGGAAATGCGATTGGATCTGCACCACGCGGCTTCTATTCCGATCAGGAACTCACCGACTACCAACGCTTCGTCGCGCATCGTATCGCCGATGGTGTGCAGCGTGCGATGAATCTGCGGAGGCCTGCTGAGATCGCCTTCGGCACAGCCGAGGCCCCGGAGCATGTCTTCAATCGGCGCTGGTTCATGAAGCCAGGAACCGTGCCCGTCACACCCTTTGGTGTCACTAAGGACAAAGTCAAAATGAATCCGGGGTCGGGTGATCCGAACCTTGTCGAACCTGCGGGCCCGACTGATCCGACGGTCTCCTTCATCGCACTACGCGAACCGGCGGGCAGGCTGATTTCTGTCTTCTCTGCCTATTCGCTTCACTACGTCGGCAATGTCGGCGATATTTCTGGATCACCCGCATCATCGCTCGTTGTGGTTCGGCCATTCCAGAATCAACGAGATCAACTTCTGGGCTGAGTATCAGGTGTTCGGCAAGCAAGTTCACTCCGGCTCTACCGAAATGCAAACGTCTGGCAATCGAGGTCGCTTCACGGCCTCAACGCAATGGATTGGTCCGGAGGACAAAGCCGTCATGAGCGACAAGCGCCGCATCACGATCACGGCGCTGCCGGAGGGCGAGAAGACGTTGGATTTCGACATCACGCTCAAGGCCAGCGAAAGCGATGTCTTGATCGGTGAGACTTCGTTCTTCGCGCCTCTTTAACGACGTCGGCGGTTGATAAATGTGGTTCCCCAAATCGCGACCAAGGCTAAACTGCTCGGCTCGGGGACGGAAGCAATACCATTTAGCAAACCCACGCCCAACCCTTCGCCCAGTCGGAAGTCGTATCCACCGCTGCCCGATGTTAGCCATGCGTCCAAAATCGGGTTGCCGAGACTGTCGACGAAAGCTCCATAGCCTGGGATGTCGACAAGCTTGACGAATTGGATGTTGTCAAGATGGAGTAACCCGCCTGTTACAAGCGAATGGTCAGCCAGATCGTCGAGATTGAACGGAGTTCCAAAACCGCCCGCATGTTTGCCGGCCAAATTGAAGATCTTCGTTGTATCGAACCCTCCGAAGCCTTGTCCGAAGGTCCCAGCCCACGACGTGTTTGTGGAAATCGATGGAAACCGAGCAAAGTTGATTCCGTTGCTCGATACTTCGACGTAAGCCAGTTCAGCCAACAAATTCGGAGCACTTGGAAACACGAATCCATTTTCAAAAACGGCGAAATCGTGTCCAGCGCCATTGCGAATGCCTGTTGGAAAAGTCACCGTCAAAAAACCTGGCGCCACTCCGTTCGCGATGTCGGTTGCATCCAGATCACCAAGGCTATTGAAACCACCGGTTTGATTGATGACGGTACTTCCGCGAGGGGCAAATACCGTTCGGCTTGCATCAATTGAATTAGCCCATTGAACGAATCTTGGATCGTTGGAAGCAATCGCGGGATCGATCGAATGAGACGTCTCATTCGGTCCTGAATAGATGATGTCGGCC
>JANPLJ010000141.1:0-3880 GCA_031426475.1 Pirellulaceae bacterium
GGCGATGTTTACTGCGCTTCCTCCGAAGTCTTACGACATCGGCTGCGAATTGAAACCGAAAACCTAAAGTTGGATGAAGCACTAGGCTGCCCTACGCATGCTGGCAGATTGGGGTGGCTCGATGCGAGTCAGATTTTCCGAGCGATCCTGTCTCGCGAAAATTGCAGACGAATCGTGCGCAATTCGTGGTAGCCATTGAGCAAGAGCCTCGCCATTAGCGGAGTTCGCTCCCCAGCTATCGTCAATGATGACGAGATCGCTTGGCAAGACCATATGCGAGACTCGCATCAAACTGGAAGATGCATCGCCGGGGATCAAGTTGGCTTTGATGTTTTTCTCGGCCAACTTTCGATGCACATCTTTTAAACGAAGATGTCCATCTGCTGGATTGCCTGATTCGAATAGATCGACGCCTGCATATCGGAGCTGGGCGACGTCGGGTCGAACATTGACTAACGAAAGGACTTGTTCCATTCGTTTTCCGTCACCGATACCTATTTCGAGAATCGAACCGATCGGATGTTCAATCAGGTATTCGAACAGTGCTCGGGACGCAACTGGTTTCGACAAGTGACGCCAGTATAACCTCTGTAACCAGGACAAACGGGCCATGATCGATCGCTCAGAAAAAGGGGTTCGACATCCAATTTTTACTGAATCGACGCGTTCGTAGCGTTCCGATTATTCGTTTTCGCTCGTTCGCTACGTCTTGCCTAGTCTCCCGGATAGTAAGAGTTGTATCGATTAATGGCAGCATTCGACCGTCACCTAATTTGTGACCTATAGTTTTTCGTTCCTTCTAACTGTTCCGTCGAAATTGCTAGCTCATCCTGGAATCGCCGACGCAATCGAACTCGATATGACACGTCACAATCCGACAACCAATTCACTGTTTCAAGCGAACGATGGATCGCCGTGGGGTGATTTTGATCTGAGTATTGAGCGATGTGAAGATCGCTTGGTACTTTCGGCTATCCCAATGCTCGACATCTCGCATCACGTTGTCGACGAGGTGAATGAACCGTTAACTCATGACAGAATTGGTCCGACGGATCTGTTGAATTCACTGGATGTACCGTCGACGCTACCTCCCCTGGTACCTCTTGCTTCCGGGGCGCACGACCAAACAGGCTGGACCGACGTTCAACGCTTATTTGGTTTGCGTGGAGATAACCAGACGGTCGCCGTCATCGATAGCGGGATTGCTTGGGATCACGTTGCGCTCGGGAAAGGATTTGGCCCTGGCTATCGCGTGGTCGGTGGTTGGGACTTCGCGGAGAATGATGCGCGACCTTATGATGATGCTCCGTCAGGCTTTCATGGGACTCACGTCTCCGGCATCATTGGCGCGGAAGATTCGACACGATCCGGGGTCGCTCCAGGCGTCGACCTCGTCGCCTTGCGTGTCTTCGATGACAACGGGAAGGGCGACTTGCATTGGACGGAGAACGCACTCCGCTGGGTGCATCAGAACCGGAATGCGTTCGCTTCGCCGATAACAACCGTTAATCTTTCTTTGGGGAGCACCTGGAATTCGGGCGTGGTGCCGAACTGGGCGACGTTTGAAGATGAACTACTTCAGCTTCAACAAGACGGCATCGTGGTCATCGCTTCAGCCGGGAATTCGTTCAAACAAAACAGCGTGCCCGGCTTAAGCTATCCAGCGGCGAGTCCTTATGTCATTCCCGTCGCTTCGGTCGACGCGAATGGACAGCTAAGCGATTTCAGCCAACGGCATGAACGCGTCATCGCCGCGCCTGGCCGACAGATTGCCAGCACCATTCCTGATCACGTGCTTGGAGCCGACGGCATCCTGAATGATTGGTCGGTGGCGAACGGAACGAGTATGGCAGCACCCTATGTGGCTGGCTCGGCGGTATTAATTCGCGAAGCGATGGAAATGGTCGGTCGAAACTCCGTCACGCCGCAAGAAATTTATCAGTGGATGAGCGATACTGCGGACAACGTCTGGGACAGTATTACGAATGCATCCTACGATCGGCTGAACCTCGGTCGAGCGATCGGCAATCTTATTCCTACGGATAACGTCGGAGATTCGTGGAGCAATGCAAGCCCAGTCGAACTGCAAAGCAGTTTTACGACCAACGGATGGCTCAATGCGCTGGGTGACCGAGACGCGTACCGATTCACGGCCGCAAGCGATGGCGTCTTGAACGTCGCCGCTCAGACCCCTTGGCTGCAAGGAAGTAGCTGGTCCCTTTGGATAGATGGCCAGTCGGTATCGATGGCTGATGCGTCGGCGGTCCATCTGAACCTAGAAGCTGGTCGATCCTATGCACTTGCCTTGTCCGATGCAGATCAAATCGGAAGCTATGCGCTCGAGTGGCGTTTCTCGGCGACCAGCGACTCGACCCGCGACTCGACCAGCGATGGCGGTTCCAGTGGAAACGGCAGTATTTCATCGCCAACACATCTCGGTTCCATGGACTACCGCGAGCTTTCGAATGTCTCTGGCCAAGCGTTTTCGCTTCAAGCAGCACATGAGGGTACGCTCTCCATCATCGTTCAAGCGGACGCTGCCAAGTCTGGAGTTCTCGAAGTACGAAACAGCCAAGGGACGATTCTACACGACGCGACGATCGAAAACGGTCAATGGCGAATCGACGTCGATGCAACAGAGAGCTCGATGTGGACTGTTCAGACCCCTGCAAACATAGGTAGCGATGCAAGGCTGATTCTCGCCAATGTACTTCAACGCAACGGTTCGGTCTTGAGTGTTGAAGGAACCGAAAATGCAGACGCTCTCGATATTGACTTGAATCAAGGACTTCGACTGCAGTTCGGAAAAGTGGAGTATCGTTTCAACGAAGGGGCTATCGAGGATTTGAATGCCGACCTCGGTTCTGGCAGTGATTCGATACGCGTTCGTGGGAGCAGTCTTTCAGAAAAAATCGATCTTCGACCAGAACGTTCGAACATCGAAAACCAACGGATTTCGATCGACCTCGTTTCGATCGAGCAAGTAGACTACTCGGGGGGAGGAGGTGCAGATCGTGTTTACCTGTATGGTTCGACTGGCGATGATACGCTCACCGCGCGGCCTCGCGACGTCGAATTGGTCGGGTCGGGCTTTCGATTTCACGTCGAAGAAGTCGAACGAACGTATGTCAACGCCGAACAAGGCGGCCAAGATTTCGCGTACTTCTATGACTCGACTGGCGATGATCGGTTGAGCGTACGACCGCAATTCAGCAGCGTATCGGGTAAGGATTTTTTCAACTATGCATCTGGAATCGAACGCGTCTATGCATACTCGAATGCCGGCGGTGTCGATTCAGCGGTGCTGTATGATTCGGCGGCAAACGATACATTTTATACCAGTGGCGATATCGCATCGGTCGTGGGAGCAGGTTTCTTCTCGTATACTCGCTACTTCGAGACCGTCGAAGCGATTTCCTCGACAGGGGGTACCGATATCGCTTCCATCTACGCGAACGATCGTAATTCACTACTAGTCGGCAGTGACTTTTCTGGATATCAGGATAGCAGCTGGTCACGCATCGCACGCGGGTTCTCGTCCGCCAAAACATTTGTCGACAATCAAATGATTGAGACGAAGGCTTTTAGCGAAATTCAGCAGTTTCATTCACAGTCCGAAATGCTGGATGCGACGTTTGAGTCCAATGAACAAGCATTCGCAGTCCCCCATATAGCGAATGCGAACGAGTCGAGTGTATACCTTGTTTCAGCTGGTATGGTCACAGATGCGACCGTCGTGAATGATTCGATTGCTTCCAATGACGCTCGTACATCCGATGAAACCCATCGCTCGATCGAAAGCTCGGCAGTTCATCCACTCGATCTGGCGGCAACGAATCAAAGCACATCTTTTCCATTGATAACGTTGGAGGAAAACGAC